>CBFGNY010000196.1:0-7755 GCA_965650235.1 uncultured Flavobacterium sp.
GATTGTAAATATAACAATTTTATATAACGAATAAGATGCCATTATATTGGTTTTAAGAACAATTTATCAGGAACTCAAAATGTATTCTAAATTAGTTTCCAGTTCTTCGTTGATAAAACTTTCTTCTAAAAGGGAATCAGATAACAGTTTTTTGTTTTCCTGTAGTTTGATTATTTTTTCTTCTACCGTACTCTTCGAAATAAACCTGATAACGTTTACCTTATTTAATTGTCCAATTCGGTGTGCTCTTCCAACACCTTGTTTTTCTGCAAAAGGATTCCACCATGGATCTAAGAACAAAACATAAGAAGCTTTGGTAATATTCAAGCCAACGCCGCCAGCTTTCAGCGAAATAAAAAATAAGAGAGGCTCTTCTTTTTCCTGAAACAATTTTACTTGCTGCTCTCTTTTACTTGCTGGGGTTTCACCCGTGATTTCGCAAAACTGGATTTTGTTTTCTTTGCACCAATCCGTGTAAAAAATCAAATTAGTAACAAACGAACTAAAAATAATAGCCTTTTGTTTTCCTTTGACTAAATTTTCCAGATAATTAGTGACAGCAATATATTTCCCGGAATCAATTTCTGATTCCTGATCGACCATTTTTGGATGATTGCTCAACTGTCTTAACTTCATTAAAGTATTGATAATGCTGATTCTATCCGGACTCGATCCATCTGTTTTCAATAGAAAATTACGCGCTTTTGATTTTTCCTTCTCGTATAATTTTTCCTGTTCCGGATCCATATCACAATAATAAATTTGCTCTGTTAATTCCGGCAAATCCTTTAAAACCTGTTCTTTTGTTCGTCGCAAAATATAAGGCTGAACCAATCTTTTTAATTCAGCTAAACTATTTTCATCTTGCTTCTTCTCAATTGGAATTTTAAAATTCTCTGCAAAAAAATTATAAGTTCCTAAAATATCCGGATTTATAAATTGCATCTGCGACCATAAATCGTCCAGGGAGTTTTCGATTGGTGTTCCACTTAAGGCAATTTTATGTCTGGTATTGATTTTATTGATGGCTTTAAAAATCTTAGAATTTTTATTCTTAATATATTGACTTTCGTCTAAAATCAAATAGCGAAAATTGTATTTTTCTAAAATTGAAATATCACGATGAACAATGCTGTAGCTTGTGAAAATTAAGTCGGTCGAATCTAATCTGCCTGCCAATAATTTTCTGTCGTTTCCCACGTACTGCATTTTTGAAAAATGCGGTGTGAACTTTCCCGCTTCATTATACCAGTTAAAAACCAATGAGGAAGGCAAAACAATCAGAGCTTTTAAAGGTTCTTTTTCAATAGTAGTTTCATTTGAAAATAAATCAAAATTGGTAGTTTTAGTTGTAAACCCTAATTGTTCCTGAACGGCAACTAAAACGGCTAAGGTTTGTAATGTCTTTCCGAGTCCCATGTCATCAGCCAAACAAGCCCCTAAATTCGAGTTGAAATGACCCAGAAGCCATTTCACCCCGTCAATCTGATAAGGTCTTAGAGTTGCGCTCAGTAAATCTGAAGGTTTATATTCAGCTTGTTCAATTATTTCTTTTTCTATTTCGGGAATAGTATCTAAAGCGGTGAAATTGCTTTTACGCAAAAGAAGTTTTCCATTTTCTCTATTGGCCAGTTTAGCCAGTGAACTATACTTACTGAACCACTCTAGCGGAATTAAAAAATAGTTTCCATCAGGCAGCATAAACAGTCTTTCCTTGCTTTTTATATTGGGAATAATGTCACTGAAATTGATGGTGTGATTTCCAATAGTAATGATAATTTTGATATCAAACCAATCGCCGGTTGTTTCTTTTGAGACCGAAACAGTATGGTTCTCTGCAATGATTTCTTTGCTTTCAAGTTTCAGGTTTTGGATTGTAAAACCTAAATTTTCAAGCTTTTCCTTATTGTCAATAATTAGTTGAATATTGATATAAGGATCATTGGTTTCTGAATCTGTATCCAGCCCAAAAAGTTCGTTTTTGATTTTTATTAAACCAATTTCAAGTAATTTTTTTGTATATAGAATTTCGACGGCACTTCTTTTAAACTGAATTATTTTGGGTTCATTAACAATACTGAAATCAACAGAAGAATGTGTTTTTTTAGTTTTACCGGCATCAAATAAGTAACCGTTATAATCAAAATAAAGGTTGAGGTAATAACAATTTTTAAAGAAATCATAAACTGGCTGAATCGTACTCGAAATTATTTGATCACGCACTTCCATTTCAAAACCAGTAGCTTCGATATCAATTTTTTTCGCTATTTCGGGAATAAAACTTTTAAAATAATCATCAACCAATTTTGAAGGTATTTCAATTGATTTTTTCTTTAAAAAAGGAGTCAGTTTTTTAGAATTAAGCTCCTTTAATCGCCCTAATTTTTTATCAATAATTAACCAGCCTGGTTCATCCAGCAACATATCGATACTACAATTCATAGGTAGAAAAGTAGTTCTGTTTTTTAATGAAAGAGTATAAGTAATGCCTTCCGAATGCTTTTCAAATCGAATCTGAGGTTCAAAGTCACGAGAGTCGATATTGACTCTGGATCGATAAAAGTCTTTTTCAACTCCCATATTAATTGACAAAGGAAATTGTTCTTTTACAATCAAATCGTAGAAGGAGCTTAAATTGAATTTTAAATGCTGACGAATGGCAAAATCAATTTTGCGATCTTTTTGTAAATCGGCGATGGTTTTAGCGGATTTGATTTTAGCACTGAATTTCCTGAAAATAAATTCAGGTTTTAAAGATTCACAAGCTGTCAGTATTTTTTTAATATTGGAATCTAAATTTTCAAAAGCAATTCCAAAACCTTCAAGTACATCCTTACTTGCTTTTTTGTCCAGATATTTGATTTCATCAGTATTCTCAACGACGTATGCCGTTGGAATAAAAGTGTTCAGATTTTTTTCAAAACTGACGTCAAAACAAAATTGAAATGATTTTGGTTCCAAGAGTAGGTTTGTTTTGGTTGTATTTGGGTATGGGCTAAAATTTAAAAAGTTTTCAAAATAATAATAATTTGAAAACTTTCTAAATGAACTTATATCACTTATATGGTGAAAAAATTACTTATCCTGTTTAAAGCAAAGCGGAATAATTTCGCCTTTTGCCAAACAATATTTCTCAACCAATTCGGGTGCAATTTTATTCGTATAATCTTCTTCGATAACAATAAAGCCTATGCTTCTCAATTTATCAAAATAATCCCGTCCATATACACGAACGTGATCGTATTGTCCAAAGATCTTAGCGCGTTCTTTTTGGTCTGTAATTGTATCATCAGCAAAAGTAACCTCTCTCGATAAATCCTGTGGAATTTGCAAAACGGCCATTCCTCCTGGTTTTAAAACCCTGAATAATTCCTGCATGGCTTTTGTATCATCAGGAATGTGCTCTAAAACGTGGTTACACAAAATCACATCATATTCGTTATCTTTAAAAGGCAAATTACAGATGTCTGCTTTTACATCTGCCAAAGGCGAAAGTAGATCGGTTGTCGTATAATCGAGATTTTTTTGCTTGCGGAAAAGTTTATAAAAAGCTTGTTCCGGAGCAAAATGAAGCACTTTTTTTGGTGCCGTAAAAAAATCAGTCTGATCGTTTAAATACAACCAAAGCAAACGATGTCTCTCTAATGAAAGTGTACTTGGCGAAAGTACATTATTACGTTGCTTTCCGTATCCGTAAGGCAAAAACGATTTAAAACTTTTTCCATCAATTGGATCAGTAAATTTGTCTCCTTTTAATGATAAAGCTAAAATTGGACGCGCCACATAACTCAAACGAATTAATAATGGACGGGGGATTGTATTAAGTACTAATTTGAATAGTTTTTTCATGAGGGGCTATTTCGCAGAGTTGCACAAAGGAGACACAGAGTTTCACAAAGTGTTTATAAATCTTTTTATGTTGTTTTTTAAAATTTTCGAATCAAAATTAATAAGAAGGCCTAACGGATAATTTCCTAGTTTTAAATAAGTCAGTATTTGTGCAAAATGTACATCCGTAAATGTTTCAACAGTTTTCAATTCAATCACAATTGTATTCTCAATTAGTAAATCAATTCTATAGCCGTGATCAAGTTGTATATTTTTATACACTATTGGTAAAACTTTTTCTTTTTCAACAAGCAAACCAGAATTTACAATTTCATAAAACAAACATTCCTGATAAGCTGATTCTAATAAACCCGGACCAAGCTGTTTGTGAACTTCAATTGCTAAACCAATAATTTTATATGTAATTGCATCTAATCTATTTCGAGATTCATTGTTTTCTTCAAACATTTAAAGGCGTGTAAAATAAATAACTTTGTGAATCTCGGCGCATATCTTTGTGAATCTCTGTGAAATAACTATAAAACTAACGGCACATTTCTAAATTCATCTTCTTCATTACTTTCAATTCCTAATGCTTTGTAGATATAATAGAAAGTCGATAAAATTTCCGGTTTTCCATCGATTAAGGCAACGTCATGTTCAAAGTGTGCACTTGGCTTTCCGTCAGCAGTTAAGATTGTCCAGCCGTCTTTTAGTTGTTTGATGTTTTTTGTTCCCATGTTGATCATAGGTTCAATTGCTACCACCATTCCTTCAACAAAAAGTTTTCCTCTTCCTTTTTTGCCATAGTTTGGCATTTCAGGAGCTTCGTGCATTTTTTGACCTAATCCGTGTCCAACCAATTCTCTAACAACTCCATATCCGTGAGATTCGGTATATTTCTGAATTGCGTTTCCAACATCTTCCACGCGATTTCCGGCTTTAAATTCTCTGATTCCTACATAAAGGGATTCTTTGGTTACCTGCAAAAGTTTTTTAGTTTCCGGGGCAACTTCCCCAATTTCAAAACTATAGGCGTGATCACCATGATATCCATTTTTAAATGCACCACAATCTACCGAAATAACATCTCCATTTTGTAAAGGTGTATTGTTCGGAATTCCGTGTACAACCTGAGCATTCGGACTCATACAAAGTGAATTCGGGAAATCATACAATCCAAGAAAACTTGGCACCGCACCATGATCACGAATAAATTCTTCGGCTAATTTGTCCAGATATAAAGTAGTAACTCCTTCTTTAATTTCAGAAGCAATCATTCCTAATGTTTTAGATACGATCAAAGCACTTTCGCGCATTAATTCTATTTCCTCGCGGGTTTTTTGGATAATCATATTTTTCAGATTTTCAGTTCGCAAAAGTACAATTTTAATATTATTTTTTTAAAGTTGCTTTTGAAATTAATTAGCACCTATAGTTTTCAGGCTTTATGAGTAGCAATACTCTTGTGGAGTATGAAAAGCTTTTGGTTTCGTATATCAGGAAAAAGCCTTAAATTAGTAATAAACATAACAATCATGGAAACTTCAACAGATCAGGAAACGCTTTCTAAAATTAAAGCTTTAAAGAGCATGAAACGAAATGCTTCAATGCTCCTGGGAGGCGCAGTACTTTTGTTTATAATTGCGATTTATTTTAAAATTCCGATGCTGCAGGCTTTCAGTGAAGCCGCAATGGTAGGCGGAATTGCGGATTGGTTTGCAGATGTTGCTTTGTTTCGCCATCCGTTGGGGATTCCAATTTGGCATACGGCTATTATTCCTATCAAAAAAAATGAAATTGGAGAAAATTTGGGCAGTTTTGTTTCCGAGGAATTTCTGAATCGTGAAAAACTGGAAATTAAATTAGATGAATTCAACTTTGCCACAAAAGCTTCCGATTGGCTTTCGAAGATAGAAAATGCTAATAAGATTGCCGATGCAATAGCTCTAAATATTATTCCGGGTATTCTGAAAACGATAAAAGATGAAGATATAAAAAGATTTATTCAGGTTCAGTTCAGGGAAAAATTAGAAGCCATTAATTTTGGAGATTGGGTAGCATTGGCTTTGGAACCTTTGCAGAAAGGAAATGTAAAAGACGAATTGCTTACCAATATTCTGGAAGTCATGAGTACAGAATTAAGTAATAATAAAGATCTGATCAGAAAAAAAGTAAAACAATCTACGCCCTTTTTAAGTTTTGGCTTAGCGGATAAAAGCATTTCAGAAGGTATCTTTAACGGATTACAGGAGTTTTTGGATGAAGCAAAAAATCCGCAAAGCGAAATCCGATTTAAAATAGATGAATATGTTCATGATTTTCTGGATAAAGTAAAAAATTCGGAAGAGATGAGAATTAAAATCAATAATATGATTCTTGGTTTTGCAGGAAAAAAAGAAGTTCAGGATTATATTAACGGAATTTGGGATGAAATAAAACTTTCTATTACGCACGATTTAGAAAAAGGTAATGAATCTTCCATCAAAAATAATATTTCAGGTTTGATTCAGCGTTTCGGAAACGGACTTCAGGAAGATCAGATTATGGTCGATAAAATCAATAATTTCATTAAAAATGATTTGCTTTCTGTACTTCTGAATAATAAAAAGGTAATTGGAGATTTGATTTCGTCAACAGTAAAAAGCTGGGACGGAAAAGAAGTTTCTGAAAAATTAGAGTTAGAAATTGGTAAAGATCTTCAATATATCAGAATCAACGGAACTTTGGTGGGCGGACTTATCGGACTTATAATTTATGGTGTTGAATGGACGTATCATTATTTTTTAATGTGATTACCATAAAAGCAAAGAGAGACAAATCCTAAAACTTGTCTCTCTTCTATCAAAAAAAAGTGGTTTTCTATAATAATGAATGACAAGTCATTGCTTCTGGCTGTGGAACGCCCATTAATTCTAAAATAGTAGGAGCAATGTCGCCCAAAACACCATTTTGAATGTTTTTCAATTCTTTATCCACCAAAATAATCGGCACTGGGTTTGTTGTGTGCGCTGTATTTGGACTTCCATCAGGATTAATCATGGTTTCGCAATTTCCGTGATCGGCAATTACAATTGTAGTGTAATCGTTTGCAAGAGCAGCTTCAATAACTTGTTGTGCACAAGCATCTACAGCTTCGCAGGCCAGGATTGCAGCACTCATGATTCCCGTATGTCCAACCATATCACCATTTGCAAAATTTAAACAAACAAAATCTACTTCGCCTTTGTTTAATTCCGGAACAAGGGCAGCTGTTAATTCGTATGCGCTCATTTCTGGCTGTAAATCGTAAGTGGCAACTTTTGGGGAGTTTCTTAATAGTCTGGTTTCGCCTTCAAAAGGTAGTTCTCTTCCTCCAGAGAAGAAAAAGGTAACGTGAGGATATTTCTCTGTTTCGGCAATACGAATTTGTTTTTTACCGGCTTTTTCTAAAACCTCACCAAGAGTTTCGGTAATGTTATCTTTATTATAAACAACTTTTACGTTTAGATAAGTCTCATCGTAGTTGGTAAGCGTCACATAATACAAATTTAATTTGTGCATGTTTTGCTCATGGAAATCCTGTTGAGAAAGTGCTTCTGTAAGTTCACGGCCTCTGTCGGTTCTGAAATTGAAGAATATCACAACATCACCCTCTGCGATTGTTGCCAGTGGTTTTTCTTCTTCATCAACCATTACGATTGGGGCAATAAATTCATCAGTAACATCTTTTGAATAGCTTTCAAGAATACTTGCAACAGCATTTTTTGATGGAGTGCCTATTGCATTTACAACTAAATCATAAGCCAATTTTACACGCTCCCAACGTTTATCACGATCCATTGCGTAATAACGGCCAATAATTGAGGCAATTTTTACCGGAGTATCTTTAATATGATTTTCTAAATCCTGAATATATTTAGCGCCTGATTTTGGATCAACATCGCG
>CBFGNY010000197.1:0-7644 GCA_965650235.1 uncultured Flavobacterium sp.
GATAAAGTCGGAATCCATGATAATTTCTTCGAATTGGGTGGTCATAGTTTATTGGTTATAAAATTAGTTTCCCTTATTAATGAGGTATTCTCTACAGATATCAGTATTAATACGGTCTTTGAATATTCAACAATCTTTGAGTTTGTTGATAATATGCATTCAGTGAATCATTTTAAAAATAGTCTTATGGTTCCTTTGCAAGAAAAAGGAAGTCTAAATGCTATATATCTAACGCCACCAGGAAGCGGAACAGTGAATTGCTTTATTGAACTGACAAAACTATTAGGAAAAGATCAGCCTGTTTATGCATTTCAATGTTCAGGATTATATGGAGAATCTCCAATTTCAAAATCTATTGAAGAAATGGCCTCAGGGTTTATTACAGAAATGCAAAAAAAGGATCCACATGGGCCTTATCGACTTGGAGGATATTCATTTGGAGCAACCGTAGCTTATGAAATGGCAGTGCAATTACGAAATGGCGGGTTTCACGTCGAAGAACTAGTGATTTTTGATGGAAGAGTTTCTTTTCAAGATAATAGTGAAATTGATGAAGACAAATTATTTCGGGAATTTTTAGAAAACCAAAAAGAGGTATTTGGGGATGACTTTAATTTTTCAGATTTAGCTCTTGAAGATAAATCTAAAGAACAACAACTCGAAGCAGTGAGTAAATTGCTAAGGGAGTCAGACTTTAAAGTAAGTGAGAAGGAACTAAAAGGACGTTTAGAAGTTAATTTCTACAATGAAAATTGTTCCTATTTATACAAGGTAGAAGAAAAACTGAATACACAAGTTATCTTGTTTAAAACAACATATGCAGCAATGGATGGAAAAATAGTTTTTAACGATGATGATCTTTATGGATTTGACTACGGATGGAATAAATATACTAATAAAGAAGTAATTGTACATTCAATATCTACAACCCATGATGCACTTTTAAACAGAGAGAATGTTGAGCAAATTTGTATGTATCTTAAAACAGTAAGTAATAATAATTAAGCAGATAATTTAAAAAAGTAAAAATATATGGAATTTGGAATTATGTTTTTCGCTAGTAGTGAAGATTCCTTATCAGGAAATATTTATGATTTGGTAAAAAAGTGCGCCATTTATGGTGATGAAAATAATTTCTCATCTATTTGGGTTCCAGAACGTCATTTTACAGAATTTGGAGGAATATTTAATAATCCGGCAGTACTTCAAGCAGCTCTGGCAAGTATAACCAAAAGAATAAGACTCAATAGTGGAAGTGTAGTTATGGCACTTCACGATCCCATACGTGTGGCAGAAGAATGGGCAATGGTTGATAATTTATCTAATGGACGTGTTGGATTATCAGTGGCTTCAGGGTGGAATCCAGATGATTTTGTTTTTTTCTCGCAAAATTATAAAGACAAACATAAAGTAATGTATGAAGGAATATCTACAGTTAAAAAGTTATGGAGAGGAGAATCTATAGAGCGATTAAGTGGTAATGGGAAAAAGGTAGCTGTCAAGATATATCCATCTACAGTCCAAAAAGAAGTGCCATTTTATCTAACAGTAAGCGCAAATTCTGAAGGATTTAAAAATGCAGGAAAATTAGGGTTTAATATTCTGACTTCAGTTCTAGATCAAACAGTGGAAGAGTTGTCAGAAAAAATAGACCTCTATCGACAAGCACGTAAAGAAAACGGTTTTGATCCTAAAACAGGTAAAGTTACCTTGATGCTGCACACATTTATTGGGTTAGATAATGAAGCTATAAAAGAGGAAGCAAGAAAACCTTACTGTAATTTTTTAAAACGAAATAAAAAATTATTTGAAGGAATGGCTTATAATAGAGATAGTGATTTTTCATTGGATTCGTTGTCAGAAGAAGATCTGGATGATTTTTTGAATTTTCTATATGAAAGATTTGCTAATACCAAAGGATTGATAGGAAGTAAAGAAGCGTGCATGTATATGGTGCAAAAAACAGAAGAGGCAGGAGTAGATGAAATAGCCTGCTTGCTTGATTTTGGTCCGTCATCTGATAGAATATTGGAAAATTTAAAATACATAACTGAATTAAAGCAATCTTGCTAAAATATTAGGTATGTATTAGACGTGTTGTTGGTCAATTCTTAGATCTAGCATCTGAATATCAGTAATTTATATAGTATTTCACAAACAAAAAAAGAACCTTCAGGTTGTTTTGTTTCCAATTGTATCCGCAGTGTAGACACAATTGGATTGATGCTTTAAAACCAAATTAGGAAAACCTTAATAGTAATAATAATTAAGCAAATAATTTTAAAAATTAAAAAAAATGAATAAAAGTCAAATCGAAAGTTATAATGAGGATGGTTATATTATAATTGAAAACATGTTTACTCTAGAGGAAGTAAATAAATACAAGAATGAAGTATCTTATTTTGAAAATAAAAAAGATTTACCAAATGTTATTTGCGAGGATAATAAGATTCGTTCGATATTTGCACCTCATATGCATTCTAAAGTATATGAAGAATTGTACAAAGATTTAAGATTATTAAATATAGCTCAAAAATTGGTAAAAGAAAATTTATATTTATATCAATATAAATTAAATCTTAAAGAGCCATTTTTAGGAAAATGGTGGGAGTGGCATCAGGATTATCCCTATTGGCACTTCGATGATGGAGTGGCATCTCCAGATATGACTTCTGCAATGATTTATTTAGATGACGCAAAATCCTTTCAAGGTCCTTTAATGGTTATTCCAGGGTCACATAAAGAAGGGATAGCAAAATTTAAAGAGAAAGATACTCTTGATAAAAACGATATATTAAATTCACTTAATTCAAACTTAAAATTTACTGTTGATAATAACATTGTTAAAGCATATGCAGATCAAAACGGTATTGAGGTTTTAGAACTTAAAGCCGGATCAGTTATTTTTTTTCATCCGAATTTGTTTCATGCTTCTACAGGTAATCTTTCTCCCTATGAGAGAGATACAGTCATAATAACTTATAATAGTATTAACAACTTGCCGGTTTCAGAAAATAAGAGACCTGATTATATTTGCTCTACGGACAATAGTGTTTTGACTGAAAGTGATGAATTGTGTAATTTATAATTTATTTCCATTACAGAAAAACGATATAGATTAATGAAGCAGCTGTAATACTTTACAGCTGTTTTTTTATAAGTTGATTTTTCATGGATAGTCTGGAAAAATGGGTCATTAGGACCATACATTTTAGCATAATTTCACCAGTAGTGGAAAATTGGTTCAATTGACCATTATCTGTCAAAATGGAATGACCATCTTAATTCGGTTTAAATTTATCGTATATTCAATAGAACTCATAAATATTACCTACAAAACATTAGCGACTCACTAACAATAATTTAGACTAGAATTAATTCTAAATTATTATTATCAATTAAAATTGAATAATGTTGGCAACGCATTCAGAAAATACTGCTCACATTACACCGAAAGTATATGGCCTGACTAACCAATTTTTTCAAAATAATGAAAAAAAAAGAAATATTATCTTTACTAAAATAAATCAATTCTCTGATTCCATTGTGATATTAAAAACGAATAGTGAATGAAGCAATTTGATAAGATAATTACCTATGAAACAATAATCCCAATTTCTTACCGCCATCGGTTTTCCAAAAGATCAGGAAAAAGAAATAACAATAAGCAGGCTCGAAGGTTATCACGGTTATGAGCCAATGGAATCTCCATCATTCAGGTCAAATTTTAAAACTTTTTACTAATTACAGATGGAGCAGGAAACTATACAATCGACAGCCAGCTGTTTAATCTCAATCCAGCCACTTTTTCTTTTACCAATCCAGGCCATTTAAAATCTTTCAAAATCACAAAACCTTGGAAAGGATTCATACTTTCTGTAACTGAAAATTTTATTAAAAAATATTTTGTTGGTGACCTGTACAAAGAATTTCCTTTTTTGATTTCTGAAACAACACCGGCGGTAAATGTCGAACTGGAAATTAAAAATGAACTTTTAGACCGCTTTGAATCAATACTCAAGGAATATGAAGGAAAAGGATCTTTTAAATATCAGATCATAACCAACCTTGTAATAGCATTTCTGTTTAAGGTAAAAGAAGTACTAGAGATTGTCCCTGCTTGCCAGATTTCGTAGGCTGTTACTGTTGCTGTATCCTTGATAAGGTCCGGAAAATCTAGGATTCATCCAATGGTCATTTAATCCTAATAGGTGGTTAGACATTGTACCAGGCATCGGATTGGTATAATTTTCATTGAAATTCTCCTGCTTGACAAATTGAAACAAAAAATTGAGATCCAGATTACGGTATCGGAACTGATTTTGTAGTCCCCCGTAAAACTTAGGATTGAGGTTTTTTATTGTCTGTTTGTCATCAGCGGCAGTATAAATGCCGTCGCCATTAACATCTTTTAAAAGGTCCTGACTACCTTGTTTTTGTAAAGGTATTAGGATAAGCGAAATTAGATTGCAGGGAAGGCTATGACGTCTTCGATTATTATAAGGGTTATTCAACCAGATTCGTCTCAGGAGAATTCACATATGCTTCATATTCTAAAGCAGAATCAATAGCATATACATATGAAAAAATCATTTTTTTTAATACTCATTCTTCTTTTGGTTAGCTGTAATTCCACCAAAAGGATAAAACTAAAAATATTGTAATTCAAGATTATGAATTTATTTTTCCTGTTGATTTTAATCTTATTGAGAAGCAAGGAATTGATTCATATATCGGTACAATAGATAGAGGGGATTTTATTTTTGAGTTTGATTTTGGTCGATATTCTAACTCTTTTGGGCAAACCGAAGATGATTATATAAACAATGGAGTTGGAAAATTTTTCTGTCTGCTCAATTAGAAAAAACAGAAATCAGTACTAAATATATTGGATTTACCTGAAGTTACTATTCTGAATTTTAGACAAACTAAACAAAATGATAAAAACGAAAAAGACTATTATATCATAAAATGCAAGATTGACACTTTAGAATATAACCATCTATTAAAAATACCGAATGAAATCAAAAACCTTATTTTAAAATTGATACTATTAATGGAACTTATAGAAAATTTATTTGATCAAAAGCAAGCAAAGGTCCAACAGAAATCTATATGAAAAACATAACAAGTGATAATTTCATATCATTAGTAGCATTTAATTTAACAGAACAGCAAAAAAATTGCTTTATTATAAATACGAAAAATCCTGTTTTTAAAACAATACTCCCTATATTTATTTCAAACTAAGCGGAAGTTTTCACAGACTGACGTTGTGCGACATTTGACCAAAAAAACGGATAAAAATAAAATTAAAAAACCTTTTTCCAAATTTTTTATTTATTTATTAAGCTTATTTTATGAATTTTTATAATTAACTTAACATCTCAATAAAAAAATTATCATAGGTTTGTCAAAATTAATTAACTGAAAAATCTTATGAAAAAAATCTTTTTAGCAGTATTAATGTCTTCTTTTTTTGTTGTTAAAGCACAAAATAAAAAAGACACCATCCTAAATCCTTATGAGAAGAAAAATGAACTTATCCTGGATTTAGTTGGGCCATCTTTAGCGGGAGGAATTAATGTAAGTTATGAAAGACATTTAAACAAAAAATCATCATTGGGAATTACTTTATTTTATATATACGATAATACCAAGGAAACGGATATGAATTATTCTATCTCTCCGTTTTACAGAATGTATTTTGGCAAAAAATATGCTTCTGGTTTTTTTGTTGAAGGATTTGGAGTGGTTCATTCAACTGATGGAAAAAAAATATATGACACAGTAGAAAAATTAACATTTATTGAAAACCCTAATGTTATTAATCTTTCCATTGGCGCAGGCTTAGGCTGGAAAGGTGTCGCAAAAAGTGGATTTACTTATGGCGCAAACCTAGGTATGGGAAAAACATTCTTAAATGCTGACAAAACTGACCACGACCACGTTGCTAAATTTTCTTTAAACGTAGGCTATCGATTTTAATGAAATTATAGCATATAAACTTGGTCTTTCTGGTAATGGTAATCCTAATTCATTGAAGTAAGGTTTAAATAGGTCCGTTAATCTGTTATAGTCGTCATTATCAAAAGTTGCCGGACAATCATCGCTGTCGTTTACCCAAAGATTAATATTGAAAAGTTTGTTGGTGGATTTTATTATTTCATTACAGGTTTCAATGATTTCTTTTGCTAAGAACGGCTGACCACCAAATGAACCTAAACCGCCAGCATTTGAAACCGTGCTTGTAAGTTTGACAGAGGATAGTCCGCCACCACATGGACCTTGAACTATTGAATAATGAATGCCTAAAATTTTAGTAAATTTTATTTTATTCCACATTGTCTTTTTATTGTTAAATATTGATTTACATAAGATGAAAGCGAAGTGCTTCAAAACACCTGATAAAACAATTGCCTTATCATTACTTAAGCTTCTTCTTTTTTTTAAGCTCTGTAATAAGTAAGAAATAGGCATGCCTGTTCTAGCATAAAAAGAATTCGCTAACCTTTGTCTTATGATTTAAGCGTCGTTATTTGCCCCCAAAATGACTCAAAACCTATTTTCTAGATTTGAGGTACAATTACGTACAAATATGACAGAATTGGTA
Source organism: uncultured Flavobacterium sp. (assembly GCA_965650235.1). Taxonomy (GTDB): domain Bacteria; phylum Bacteroidota; class Bacteroidia; order Flavobacteriales; family Flavobacteriaceae; genus Flavobacterium. The sequence continues at coordinate 6,614 of CBFGNY010000197.1, forward strand.
AAAAAATAGCTATTTCTAAAGTTTTATCTTACAGTAAAAAGTAGTTTTCGGATTAAAAAAGCAGGATTTATCTTATTTATTTTCCGATGCAGAAATTAGCAAAGATATTGCCCAATAATTCGTCATTTGAAACCTGGCCGGTTATAAGTCCGAATTGATACAAAGCCTCGCGAATATCAAGAGCAATTAAGTCACTTGAAAGATTTGTTTCAAGGCCAAATTTCACTCTTTGTATTTCATCAAGAGCTTTAAGTAAAGAATCATAATGTCTTGTATTTGTGACTATAGTTTCGTTATTTCGTAAAGCACCAGTATTCACAAACGAAAGAAGCTCATTTTTTAATTCTTCAACACCAATATTTTCTTTTGCAGAGAGCATTAAAATTTCTGGAATTTCAGCTTTTAAATTTTTGATTTCATTTTCAGACAATTTATCCGATTTGTTTCCAATAATAACCAATGGTTTTAATGGAAATTGATTTCTGATTTTTTCTAATTCTATCTTCAGTTTTAAACCAGAAATTTTAAATTCTGAGCTATCAAACAGAAAGATAACAACCTGTGCCTGTTCAATTTTTTCGAATGTTTTTTTTATTCCGATACTTTCTACAACATCCTTTGTCTCTCGTATTCCTGCTGTATCAATAAATCTAAAGCCAATTCCGCCAATTACAAGTTCATCTTCAATTGTGTCTCGTGTAGTTCCGGCAATATCAGAAACAATAGCACGTTCTTCGTTTAATAAGGCATTCAATAAAGTCGATTTACCAACGTTTGGTTCTCCAACAATAGCCACTGGAATCCCGTTCTTGATAACGTTTCCAACCGCAAATGAATCGATTAATCGTTTCAGGACAAACTCAATCCGGTTTAACAACTCATGAAATTGTGACCGGTCAGCAAATTCAACATCCTCTTCAGCAAAATCTAACTCTAGCTCAATTAGAGATGCAAAGTTTAAAAGTTCTTCTCTTAGCTTGGCAATTTCATTACTAAAACCACCGCGCATTTGCTGCATGGCAATTTGGTGA
>CBFGNY010000198.1:0-7642 GCA_965650235.1 uncultured Flavobacterium sp.
ACTGTTTCCCTTACTCGTGTCAGCACAGCCGGCTCACGGAAAAAAGGTAGTGGGATACTATGCGCAATGGTCTATTTATGCCCGGGATTTTAATATTCCCAAAGTAGATGGAAGTAAATTAACGCACTTGAACTATTCTTTTTATGGGACAACTTTTGATCCTGCCCATCCGGAGAATACCAAATTACATTGTTTGGATACCTATGCTGATTTTGAGCATATGGAAGGAGGAATTCCGTGGGATGCTCCTGTAAAAGGGAACTTTTATGATTTGAAAAAATTAAAGGAAAAGTATCCGCATCTTAAAATCTTAATTTCTGTTGGAGGATGGACAAAAGGCCAGGATCTGTCTCCAATTGCTGCAAGTCCGGTAGCAAGAGCCGCACTGGCTGCAGATATGGCTAACTTTATGGTAACGTATCCTTTTATTGATGGATTCGACATCGACTGGGAATATCCCCTTTCCGGAGGAACAGACGGTACCGAAGTGATTAACGGAGCACCAATCCCTCCACAAAAGTACAGTCCGGATGACAATAAAAATTTAGTGTATTTATTAAAAGCAATGCGTCAGGCAATGCCTAATAAATTAGTTACAATCGCGGCAGGAAATAATGTCCGCAAAGTTTCATCACAATATTTAGGTCCTAACAATAGGGCACAATACGGAATGACAGAAGACATTTCGACTTATTGTGATTATATTACTTATTTTGGATATGATCTTGGTGGAAACTGGTACGACAAAACATGCTACAACGCACCTTTATATGCAAGCGGAAACACAAATGACCCGCTTTATGGAGCAACGCAATCAGAGTCATTAGACGAACTAACAACTCAATTTCTAAATGTGGTTGGTTTTCCAGCGAATAAGTTAATCATGGGATTGCCTTTTTACGGAAAGAAATTTGATAATGTTGCCAATAACGGAACAAATCCTAATTTACCGGGATTGTTCGTTGCAGCACCAAGATATATAGTTCCTGGATGCACCAATCCACAGAATCCTACAGGAACCTGGGATGGATCTGGAGCTTGTGAAAAATCCGGAAGTATAGAAATTTGTGATTTAGTAGGAAATCCGGTTACGAATCCACATCCATATTTAGATCCGGCTACCATGTTAGTAACACCAGCTGCAGCAGCTGCAGGATGGGTGCGCTATTTTGATAATACAACCAAAGTTCCTTACTTATACAACGCGACTTTAAAACAGTTTATCTCTTATGAAGATAAGCAATCAATGGATTTAAAAGTTCAGTACATCAAATCAAGAAATCTGGCTGGAGGTATGGTTTGGGAATTATCTCAGGATACCAGAGGCTCAATCCCGAATGCATTATTAAATCAGGTTGATAATTCTTTCGGGAGCGTAGTTCCTGGATCAGTAAGTATTTCTGGTTCTGCAAAAAACGGATCGGCTTTGGTTACAAATGTTACAGTTGAATTAAGAGATGCTTCAAATGCTGTGCTACAAACCGTAGTTTCTGCAACAGGTAATTTTACATTCAGCAATCTGCCTTCGGGACAAACCTATAAAGTGACAGCACTAAAACCGACTTATACTTTTATTCCGGTAACCTTAACCAATGTAACAACAAATCAAACGGCAGTTGTTATTAACGGAACACAGCCTTTATACACTGTAAGCGGAACTGTTTTAAACGGAACCACAGGAGTTTCTGGCGTAACCGTTACAGCAACTTCAGGATCTTTAGTTTTAACAGCAACTTCTAATGCAAGCGGGGTTTACAGCATAACGGGTTTAACAGCCGGACTGAGCTTTACTGTTACAGCTGCAAAAACCGGATTCTCATACACACCAACTTCTACAGTTTATAATGCAATTGATTCTAACAAAACCTTGAATTTTGCTCAGGGAGCAGCAGTCGTATATTATACCGTAAGCGGAACTATTTTAAACAATACAACTCCGGTTTCTGGCGTTACGGTTACTGCAACTTCAACAGCCGGAACTTTTACGGCAACGACAAATTCAAGTGGCGTTTATTCGATTGCTAATTTGCCGTCAGGCGGAAATTATACGATTACAGCAGCTTTGTCTGGACAAACCTATACGCCGGCCTCAACAGTATATACGAATCTGACTTCAAACAAAACATTAAACTTCTCTCAAGATGTGGTTGTAGTAGGTACAAATAAAATTAGCGGAACAGTCAAAAACGGATCAACTCCGGTTTCTGGTGCAAAAGTAGAATTGGTTTTACCCTGGACAGACAATACACACAATTGGAAAAGCGTAATTGCCATAACAGATGCACAAGGAAAATACAGCTTTGATAATTCAGTTGTAGCAGGTTATACAACCGTTACAAGTTTAAAATTAAACAGCTGGGAAAACGGAGAGACATCTTATTTTCCAAATAATCTGGCAAATTATGCGGTTCCTGCCAACCCAACAACATACAATTTTAATACAAGTGCTACAGCAAAATCAGCATTGGCTGCAGCTGTAAATCTAATTAGCGGTACTGTTAAAAGCGGTTCAACGCCTGTTGCGAATGCAAAAGTAGAATTGGTTTTACCGTGGACAGATAACACACACAACTGGAAAAGTGTTTTAGCCACAACAGATGCGCAAGGAAATTATAGCTTTGATAACGCAGTTGTAGCAGGTTATACGCAGGTTTTGAGTTTAAAATTAAATTCATGGCAAAATGGCGAAATTGCTTATTTCCCAAATAATCTCACGAATTTTGCAATGCCAACAACGCCTCAGGTTTATAACTTCAACACAAACACAGTTTCACCACCTCAGGTTACCATTACAAGTCCGTCAGTGGCAACAGTGGCCATTGCTCCGGGAACTGCCATTCAGCTTAGAGCAACTGCAACGGCAGACGCCAGCTTAACAATTTCGTCAGTAGTATTCAACATCAACGGACAAAATATTACAGGAACCCTTTCAGGAACAGAATATGTGGCAAACTGGACTCCAGTTATTGCAGACTTCAACAAAAATTATACGTTGAAAGCAACTGTAACAGCTTCAAACGGAATTTCTGCAGAAAACACAAAAGCCTTCTATTTGCAATGTTCAGGATCAACTTGTCCTAATTCATTACCTGTAATTGCGTGGGTTGCTCCGGCAGCATCATCAATTAATCAGGCGTCAGGATTTCAGCCCGTTCCGGTTAGCGTAAATGTTACCGATTCAGATGGGACACTTATAAACGTTTCACTTAGTATTGATGGCATCTCGCACACCATGACAAAAGGAACTGGGAATGCTTATAATTATACTTTTACACCAAATGCATACAAAGCCTATACTTTAGTGGTTACGGCGACAGATAATGCCGGTGGTGCCAAAACGTTAAGTCAATCGGTTAGTATCACAAACGCAACATCAACATTCAATCCGTTGCCTTCAAAGGTCATTGTAGGTTACACTCACGGATGGGATAATGCAAGCGCACCATTCTTATACTTCAATCAATTGGGAGATAAGAAATTCAACGTAGTAGTTTATTCTTTCATTGAAACTCAAAACAGAGATGGTTACACGCCAATTTTGGTTGTAAATGAACCAAGATATATGACAAACGGTGTTTTCAATCCGCAGTTATTAAAGAATGATATTAAATTTTTGAGAGACAAAGGAATTCCGGTAATTGTTTCTATCGGAGGACAAAACGGTCACGTAGAATTACAAACCGTTGCTCAGAAAAACATTTTCGTAAACGGATTAAAAGCGATCGTAAATCAATACAATTTTGATGGCGTTGATATTGATTTCGAAGGAGGTTCAATGAACTTTGGAGCAGGGGCTTTAAAAGATTTCTCTTATTCAGCAATTTCAGCCTATCCAAAGTTAAAAAATATCGTAGATGCTTTCAAAGAACTAAAAGCAAGTTACGGAAGCGGATTTATCCTGACATCCGCACCGGAAACATTCTATGTTCAGGTAGGATATTCGGTTTACGCAGACGGAGCAGGTTCATTCCTGCCGGTAATTCACAATTTACGTAACGAACTTGATCTTTTAATGGTACAATTGTACAATACAGGTTCTGTTTTAGGATTAGACAATGCAGCCTATTCTCAGGCAACACCGGACTTTTTGGTTTCGATGTCAGACATGCTCATGAAAGGATTTAACGTTTCGGCCACAGGATTTTATTTCCCGCCATTACCGGCATCTAAAATCGTAATTGCGATCCCTGCCTGTGCACCGGCAGCGCCGGCTGGAGGTTATTTAACTCCTGAAAAAGGAATCCAGGCTTTCAATTATTTGAGGTACGGAACCACTTTTGCAGGAAGAAATTACACTCTAAAAGGCGGTCCTTATCCTAATTTAAGAGGTGTAATGACATGGTCGGTCAACTGGGACGCCGCTTGCGGATCAGGTTATGAATTCTCTAATGCTTACGGTGCATATTTTGCATCACAATCCACAGCAAAAAAGTTTGCTGACAAAATAGAAGCAAACAGCAATACAATAGTGTATTTCAAAAACAACGCTTTAGCAGTTTCAAATGAAACTGAAGATATTGCTCAGGTTGATATTTATAACACGATTGGTCAAATTTTGGTGAGCCATAGAAGCATCCAGAATACTAGAGAAGTACTGCTTCAAAATCAAAGTTTCAACACTAAACAGTTATTTATAGTGGTGGTAACCGACAAAGCAGGAAATAAAAAATCATTCAAAGTAATCAATTTCTTAAACTAGAAGATAGCTGCAATGAGTGGAAAAAATTAGAAATAAAATTGGGATGGTTAAAATTGAGTTTGGTTATTTATTTTTTAATCTGATTTTATATTTCTAATAAATGCATCGAATTTAGGTGATTTGTTATTTGGTTTTCACCTGAAGGAGCGCATTATGAACCTGGCAAGTAATTGTCAGGTTTTTTTGTGTTTAAAAATGTAGTTTAAGAAATAGTACTTTTTCCAGAAGCTGTTTCCTGCTCTCCGCTAAATCTTTTATGGCGAACCCCGCCATAAAAGGATATCGCTTCGATCAGGGCTAGGGCTTTACGTTTCATAAGAAAGTTTGTTGTCTTTGCGACGTACGAAGCAATCTCATTCGCTGAATCAATCAAGAGTGATTACTTGTTTCTATTACAAGGAACACACTTTTGACTTTGCAAGAAATGCCATTACGCATAAAAAAACTTAGAACGCCTGCATCTTTGCAACTCTGAACCTTTTTCCGTACTTTTGCACCAAATTAATAAAAAAGACATTCATGTTAACAGTCAATAATTTATCAGTTCAATTTGGCAAACGAATTTTGTTTGACGAAGTAAATACTACTTTCACTCACGGAAATATTTACGGCGTTATTGGAGCCAATGGTGCTGGAAAATCTACTTTTCTAAAAATCATTTCTGGTGATATAGACCCAACTTCCGGACACATTCATTTAGAACCGGGCAAACGTATGTCGGTTTTAAACCAAAATCACAACATGTTCGACGAGCATACGGTTTTGGAAACTGTTTTAATGGGAAATAAAGTTTTGTATGCTGTAAAAAAGGAGATGGATGAACTTTATTTAGACTACAACGATAAAAACGCCGACAGAATAGGAGAGCTTCAGGTTCAGTTCGAAGAAATGAACGGCTGGAACGCCGATTCTGACGCAGCAGCGATGTTGTCTAACTTAGGAATCAACGAAGAGCATCATTATACTTTAATGGGTGATTTGGAAGGGAAAATTAAGGTTCGTGTCCTTTTGGCGCAGGCACTTTTCGGTAACCCGGATTTGCTTATTATGGATGAGCCTACCAACGATTTGGATTTTGAAACCATCGCCTGGTTAGAAAATTTCCTTGCCAATTATGAAAATACCGTAATCGTAGTATCTCACGACCGTCACTTTTTAGATTCGGTTTGTACCCATATTTCGGATATTGATTTCGGAAAAATAAACCATTATTCAGGAAACTATACGTTCTGGTATGAGTCGAGCCAGTTAGCCGCGAAACAACGTGCGCAGCAAAACAAAAAAGCAGAAGAAAAGAAACAGGAATTAGAAGAGTTTATTCGTCGTTTTAGTGCAAACGTTGCTAAATCTAAACAAGCGACTTCCCGTAAAAAAATGATTTCCAAACTAAATATTTCAGACATCAAACCTTCAAGCCGTCGTTATCCTGCGATTATTTTCGATCAGGATCGTGAAGCAGGAGACCAGATTTTGAATGTAGAAAACTTAAGTGCCTCTGTTGATGGGGAAGTTTTGTTTAAAGATGTTCATTTGAATATGGCAAAAGGAGATAAAATCGTCCTTTTCTCAAAAGATTCACGTGCTACAACTGCCTTTTATCAAATATTAAACGGAGAACAAAAAGCAGATTCAGGAACTTACGATTGGGGAATTACAACAAATCAAGCCTATTTACCAGCAGAAAACCATTCGTTTTTTGAAAATGATTTGACTTTGGTAGACTGGTTACGTCAATACGCAAAAACAGAAGAAGAGCGTGATGAGGTTTTTATTAGAGGATTCTTAGGAAAAATGATTTTCTCAGGAGAAGAAGCTTTAAAAACCAGCCGCGTATTATCAGGAGGAGAAAAAGTACGTTGTATGTTATCCAGAATGATGATGGAGCGCGCTAATATTCTAATGTTAGATGAGCCAACGAATCACCTGGATTTGGAGTCAATTACGGCTTTCAACAACTCATTAAAAAACTTCAAAGGTTCTGTGATTTTCACCACACATGACCATGAGTTTGCACAGACTGTAGGTAATAGAGTAGTGGAGCTTACACCAAACGGAGCAATCGATCGCTACATGACATTTGATGAATATCTGGATGATGAAAAGATTCAGGAACAAAGAAAGAAAATGTATAATTTGTAATATGCAATTGAAATAAAAGAATCCCGTTATTTTTTAAGTAACGGGATTTTTTTATGTTTTATCTTCGGAAGAATTTTGCGAAGATCCAAATTATTATGGCGATTACAAAAATCACGATAAAGATTCCGACGCCTATTCCGGCTTGAAAGATGTCTCCAATAAGTTCGCAGCTTGTAAATGAAAATAGTATTACGAATACCATTAACAAACGTGTAATGTTCTTTTGCATGATTTTGCTGTTTTAAATGTTTTAAAAAAGAATGTAGTATTCAAATTTTATTAATTTAAAATTACTTCAATAAGCAAAAAAATATCTTACATAATTTATTCGAAAAGTTCTATGATTTTAGGATTAAAAAAACATGTTTGTTAAAATATAGTATTCATTTTAAAAATTTTAATTTTTTTACTGTTCTCATTTCTAACAATACAATGCCACCTATAGCTATTATTTCTCCTAGAAAATACGCTACTCCAAAAACTGAAATACTTTCGTAATAATAAAGTATAATTCCAATAGTCAAAAGACAATAAAAGATATTTATGATACAGATTATTTTTAAATATACTTTCCAATTGTTAGTTATCATTAGAAAGCAGGAAAAAGAGTAAACTGAAAATACCAGCGCCAGAAAAGTCAGATGTCCTAAAGTAGTTTTAGGCAAACCGAAGAAGCTGTTGAAATTTCTAAGAACGAAAAAAAGCAACAAAGCAGTCAGTAAAGCACCAAAACCATCAATGATAAATATGTTTTTAGGTTTCGTTATGAACTGTTGAATACTTTCTTTCATGCACATTTATTTT
>CBFGNY010000199.1:0-7625 GCA_965650235.1 uncultured Flavobacterium sp.
AGTAAAATAATAAAATCGATATACATTCTACGTTAGTACGAGAAGGAAGACTTCTAAAATTCAGCCAATTGTTATTGCTTTATTAACCAGTTGGGTGTGATTATCAAAAAACTAATTACACCCAAAAGTTTTTATTAATAAAAAATGCCCCAAATAGTGTCTAGCTTTTTGGGGCATGTTCAAATACGTTTTAATTTCCTGAAATATTTAATGTTTAAAAAAGGTCCTTAAATAGAAGGAAAAAGACTGGTTCTGGTTATTCCTTCTGATGAAAAATCTACCGAAAGCCCATCTCCATAACTTTCCTGAAAATATTCTAAACGAATTGGTAAAAGTCCTTTCTTTAATGTTACTTCACCTCTTTTTTCACTGAAACCATGCAAGCCATCATTATCAATAAGAAGTTTGTCATTGATATAAAGTTTACTGCCATCATCAGAAGCTAGATAAAAAGTATATTTTCCATCGGCAGGAATGTTTATGTATCCATTATAAACCAAACCATAATTGTTTGAATCATGTTTAATTTTGTTGAGATCAAAATCTGGGGCATATCCCTTATCAACTGGTGTAAGTTTACTAAAATCAGGCATTTTACTCCATTTCCCTTTGTATAAATTATAATTTAATCCTGTTTTTTTATTATAGAATATTTTTGAAATAACAGAACTGCAAGAACCATCTCCAGCCGGACAGGCAATTGCATTTACACGTGCCGGAACTGCGACCTCAAAAGCTTTTGTGTAAAGCTGTGAGCTGCGTGTTGGCACAGAACCGTCTGTTGTGTAATAGATTTTATCAGTGCCTTTTTGAGCAAACTCAACTTTTGCTTTTGTTTCCGATTCTAACCCTATTTCAGTTGTTTTAAATTCTGGTCTTTCAGAGATGCTTCCGTAATTTTTAAGCAATTCGTAGTATGGTTTATATTTTTTATTTGTTTCGCTGATAGACTGAATTGTCAAAAGCGCACTGTTCCAACGGTCTGAAAAGCCATCAATTTGTGTTTTTATATCTGTTAGATTATATTCGATATTTTGACCAAATTGAGAAAGGGACATTATTTCGAATGGGCTGTATAAGCCGTCATTCCAATCATTCAGTAAACGGAATGTTTCGAAATTTTTCATGTATTTAATTTGCCCTTTTTTACCGGAAAGAAGCTGTTGATCATAATTTGGAAATTCTACCTCAACAGCAACTTTTGTATTAGTTGGAAATTCCGATACATAAATACGGGTTTCAAAGTCATTTCCTGCATATGTCCAGCTGCCGGATTTAGCCTGTTCGCTGTAAGCAATATTTTGTCCGTTAACAGAAACGTTTACCGGAGGAAATGAACAGGGAAAACGAAGTTCATACCCTCTGGAAGTCAGCATTCCCGGGAATGAGCCTTCTACTGGTGAAATCACAATGTTCATTTTATTTCCTGTTTGTTCAGAAGTGACCGGTGTGTAAGAAAAAGCATCTTTCTTAAAATTGTTATTATTACCCTCATCTTCATACAATTTCAGAGCTCCTTTTTTACCCGGATAGAAAGAAAGAATTAATGGATTCAGCGGTTTCTCATCTGTTCTTTCCACTTTTGTCTGCATCGGAATAATAGCTCCTTCTTTTACAAAAACCGGAATATCACCTAAAGTAAAAGGCATCGTGATTTTTTTACCACCATTTACAATAGTTCCTGTACTTGATTCGTACCATTTACCTTCCGGAAGCCAGGTTTCCTGAGTTAAAAATACCTTGTCTTTTTCAATTGGTTTTGTAATTGGGTTCACGATCATATCACGTCCAAACATATATTGGTTGGGTATAGAATAGGCATTTTCATCTTTTGGATAATCGTAATACATAGGATGAACGGTAGAAACTCCGGTTTCATAGGTATTATGTGCTTCATTGTATAAATATGGCACAAGAGAATATCGAAGCAGATAAGCTTCTCTCATGATAAGAAAATTATCGAGCGGATAAGCCCAAATACGTCTTTCGTGCTGTGGTGCCGCAGTAGCATGCGTTCTGAATATCGGACTAAAAACACCCCATTGAATCCATCTTGTATAAAGTTCAGCTGTTCCTGCATCTCCCTGATGTCCGCCAATATCGTGGCTCCAATAACCGAATCCTACATTGGCAGCAGTAGATGTAAAATAAGGCTGATAATTCAACGATTCCCAGGTTACATGCGTATCTCCTGAAAATCCGATTTGGTACCTGTGATTTCCTAAGCCTCCCCAACGGTGAAATATAAGCGGACGTACTTTGTTTTGGCGTTCCATGTCACTATAATGCACATAATTTAAGTAAAAAGTAGGGTTAACTCCAGGGATATTGGTACTTCCCCATTGTTGCCAGTCTAACCACCAAAAATCTACACCTGCTTTTTCGATTGGGTGCAATACCAATTTCATATAATTAGTAGCAAATTTTTTATCGGTAATATCAAAAGGTACATATTTTTTGGTTGCAGGATCAATTCCCATTGCTTTGGCCATTTCAGGATATGCTTCTTCATAAGGTTGTATTCCTGACGCAGGATGCAAATTTAGGCAGGTTTTAAGATGCTGCTCATTTGTCCATTTTAAAAATTTTTCAGGAGAAGGAAACAAATTTTTATTCCATGTAAAACCGGTCCAGCCAGAATCTTCTCCTGCCTGATCTCTTTGTCTTTGTCCTTTTTTGAAAAATTCAGGCAATGATTTTATGTGCCAGTCCATATCAATTACAAATACATCAAGAGGAACATCATGCATTTTGAACTCCCCTACAAGATCACGAAATTCAGTATCCGAATATTCTCTGTATCTTGACCACCATGCACCAAAAGCAAAGCGCGGAGGCATGGCAATTTTACCTGCAATATCTGTATAATCTTTTAAAGCAATTTTATAATCGGAATCATAGGCGAAAAGATACAAATCCTGAGGTTTGTCTCCGGGACGTGCCATTACCCAATTCCATTCTGATTTATCAAAAAGCGGACGCTCACTGTCGTCTATCAAATACCATCCATCACGTGAAATTATACCTTGCTCCAGTTCTTTGGCAGGACCATCCACTCCGTCTAAAGTACGGGTTGTACCCAATAGGTTTTTATTGTTTGCCAGTCCAGGTTTCCATGTAGTAGTTTTACCATTAACAATAAAATCCACACTCAGGTTTTTATCGGTAAACTTTCCTGAACCTGTTTTATATTTAAGTTTAACTACATTGGTAACAATTTGCAATTCACCTTTAGTCTCCTTTTTAGTAAACTTTGGTACCGGAAGGTTTCGATTTACAAAAGTTAGGGAAGCATTGTCTGTAAACTTACCGTCGTTGCTCCATTCCATACGAATTACACGTGGTGAAAGCACCGTAAATCTCGCATTGCCTGACACTACCGTTGCCAATGGATTTGCTTCAGGTTTGTATTCCTGAGCAGATAAAACTGCTGAAGCAAGACTAAAAATTGTAACTAAAAATTGTTTTGTTTTCATATTCTATTTTAAAAATTAATCTTAAATAAATACTTCAAATAATTTCATTTAAAACAACAGATATTTAGAATTTTACCGTGCTTATTTGAAGTATTTACTTTTTATTCCGGTTTTATTTTTTAATAAATTTCTTTACATATCTGGCACCATTCATTTGAATATTCAAGACGTAAATACCTGAGGTCAAATTCCCTACATATAGGTCGTTGTAATACTTTAGAGGATTGCTCAAAAGTCTGCCTTGCATATCATAAATTTTGATATCTGCAGAAGACAAATCAACATCAGACAAAATATGCAATACCTGATCCACAGGATTTGCTATACTAATTTGTTGGCTTAACTTCAGGTCATCAATACCTAAAGTAGTTTCATAAAACTGTGATTTTGATATTACTTCTCTTCCCTGAAGAAAACTGGACCATTCCAGTTTGCAGGTTGCAGCGCTGGTGTTTTCAAAATATTCTAATTTGATATTGTATTTCTGACCAGCATCGAGGAAAATCTTACCCCTGTTTTCTCCAGTATCATCAAGCCATTTATCAATAACTAATTGATTATTGATCCATAATCTTCTTCCGTTATTGCTTGTTACATAAAAAGTATATTCTCCACTATATTTAGGCTGTACCTGACCTGTCCAGCGTGCCGTAAAACGATCTGCATTTACACTGGGAGCCGGAGATGTAAATGCCCAGTCAAAGTTAATTGTCGCATCTACTCTGTTCAATACAGGCGTTTCAAAATTCATTCCGTTGAAATAGTTCCCTGACAAACCAGTTCCTGTACCCATTATTGGATTGACATCCGGCATTAAGTCCAATTTCCAGCGTTGGGCATTGTTATTCAGATCTGTCCACTGTTGAATATTAGTCCCTGGTTCCGCAAGATCATTTGCTACATCAAGGCATTTATTCGTGCCTTTATGAGTCAGTTTATAATATCCTTCAGGCATTAAATCCAGTTTCCAGCGTTGGGCATCATTATCAGTATCATTATATTGATGTACATTGGCACCATCGTTACTGCTATTACTATCAACATCCAAAACCTGATTAGTTCCCTTGTGTTTCAACTGATAGAATCCATCACTTTCGAGCGTAATATACCAACGCTGTGCATTCACATTTCCATTATCTGTCCATTGATGCACATTGGCTCCGGGAGTTGTAAGATCTCGGTCGACACTTATAACCTGATTCGTTCCTTTGTGGGTTAATTTATATAAGCCTCCGGAAACAATTGGAACCTGAATTAATTCCAGTTCCCAGCGCTGTCCATCGCTTCCATTGTCAGTATTTTGCTTCACATTGGCAAGAGGAGCACTGCTATTTTGATCGACATCCAGACATTGGTTTGTTCCTTTATGGGTTAGCTTAAAATAACCATCTGTCATAGCCTCAAAATTCCAATATTGAGCATCTGAATCAGCACTGGTACCTTGCTGTACATTTGCTTCAGGCTGATTGCTGTTACCGTCTACCTCTAAACATTGATTGGTGCTTTTGTGTGTCAGTTTATATAAGCCATTCGATTCAACAGTAATTACCCAACGTTGTGAATCGTTTCCGTTGTCTGTATTTTGCTGCACATTAGCACCTGGCTGAGTACTATTATTTGCTACTTCTAAACATTGGTTGGTGCCCTTGTGTGTCAATTTATAAATACCTCCCGAAACAATTGGAGATACAGGCAATGATGAACATGTATTATCCGGCACTCTAGGCTCTACACCATAATTGGTCATGTTTACAGGTTCAATTAAATCATTTGCATTAAAGTACATATGATCAATCGCCACTTTTCTGTCTCCGCCTGATGCGTTTTCATAACGATGGTAAACGATATAATACTCATCGCAATCGCCCATTTTTATAACAGAATGATGTCCCGGTCCTTTATCTTGTGCATTAGAACTAAGTATAGTTCCCCGATATATCCAGGGTCCCACAGGAGAAGTGGAAGTTGAGTATTGTACATTATACGAATCGTTAAACCAATCCCCATTAGAATACATCATATAATAAACCCCTTTGCGCTTTACCATATACGGAGCTTCGGTATAATTTTGAGGTGTTATATCGGTAGATGCGGAGGCCAATGTAACCATATCAGGATTTAATTTGCGTACTGCCAATTTTCTTTTGCCAGAGCCTCCATAATAAATATAGGTCTGACCATCGTCATCTGTAAACACCATGGCATCAATGATGTCATCTGTAAAAGGATCTGTAGCAATAAGTGGCGCGCCTATATCAGTAAAAGGCCCTAATGGAGAATCGGCCACTGCAACCCCAATTTTTACTTCGGCAGTATAATAAAAATAGTATTTATTATTCCTGAACGCCACTCCGGGAGCCCACCCATTATTATCTGCCCAGCTGCATTGAGGGCCAATATCAAAAACAACACCTTCATCTGTCCAGTTTGTCAAATCTGTTGATGAGAAAGCATGAAATTGTTTTCCTGCCGATGCTGTAGGATAGATGTAATATTTGTTATTGAAATAATGAATTTCTGGGTCTGCGCCCGAAAATAAAGGATTACCACTCAACTGTGCGTTTACAGGAGCAGCAAAACTTATAAAGATGAAAAAGAGGGCAAGACATAACTGCCTATACAGATTATATTTTTTTTGTATAATTCGCATCATAATTTTTAATTTTAAACATCCCTAAAAGCTGACTTTTTTATAATTCTAATTTTAAAGTGCATTTTAGAGATGTTTGAATTAACTAATTGTAATTTTTAAAACCAGTTTTCACATTATTTCTTAATAAATTGTTTTGTCATTTTTGTGCCGTCTTTCTCAAAAACAACAAAATAAATTCCTGTTTTTAAACCCGAAACATCTAAACTGTCATCTTTCATCTTTTGCTCCAAAACCAGGCTTCCAGTCTGAGAAAAAACGCGAACCTGAATCCCTTTCATTTCGGAACTAAAAAATAGTGTGTTTTTTGCCGGATTGGGATAGACATTTAAAGCTGTTTCCTCAACCTCATTCTCTCCTTCGGAATTAGCTGATTTGGCAGCACTTGCCGTGGGTTTTATTAAATCCAGTTTCCAGCGTTGTGCATCGTTACCATTATCTGTATATTGATGTACGTTTGTTCCCGGTTCAGCCAGATTGTTTACTACATCCAGACATTGATTGGTGTTTTTGTGGGTGAGTTTAAAATAGCCATCCGGCATCAATTCAATTTTCCAGCGCTGTGCATTTGTGCCAAGGTCTGTCCATTGCTGCACATTGGCTCCAGCCTGACTGCTATTGTTATCTACATCCAAAACCTGATTGGTTCCTCTATGGGTTAATTTATAAAAACCATCTGCTTCTTTTGTAATCACCCAGCGCTGTGCATCAGTTTCGTTAGGATTATGCTGATGTACATTTGCACCTTGCTGCGTACTGCCTCCACTCACATCGAGTCTTTGGTTAGTTCCTTTATGAGTCAGCCTGTAAACACCTCCGGAAACAATTGGAACTTCAATCAGATCCATTTTCCATCGCTGTGCATCAGTGCCAAGATCGTTCCATTGCTGCACATTCGCTCCGGACTGACTGCTGTTATTATCCACATCCAAAACCTGAGTGGTTCCTTTGTGAGTTAATTTATAAAAACCATCTGACATCTTTTCAATTTTCCAACGCTGTGCATTAGTACTAAGATCTGTCCATTGCTGC
The DNA here is from genome assembly GCA_965650235.1 of uncultured Flavobacterium sp. Classification (GTDB taxonomy): domain Bacteria; phylum Bacteroidota; class Bacteroidia; order Flavobacteriales; family Flavobacteriaceae; genus Flavobacterium. The sequence goes on from CBFGNY010000199.1 coordinate 7,159, forward strand.
ACATTGGCTCCTGCCTGTCTGCTATTTTTATCAACATCCAAAACCTGGGTTGTTCCTTTGTGCGTTAATTTGTAAAAACCATCTGCCTCCAATGTAACAATCCAACGTTGTGCATCGTTGCCGTTGTCTGTACTTTGCTGGACATTAGCTCCCGACTGGCTTCCGTTATTGTAAACATCCAGACATTGATTCGTTCCTTTGTGTGTCAACTTATAAATACCTCCGGAAACGATACTTTGTGTAGGACAGGACTGATTGGGTACTCTTGGTGCAACCCCATAATTGGTCATGTTAACAGGATCAATCAGATCTGCGGAATTGAAATACATTCTGTCGATAGCAATTTTCCTGTCTCCTGATGTACCATTTTCATATCTGTGATATACCATGTAATATTCATCACAGTTTCCTATTTTTAATACTCCGTGATGCCCGGGACCTTTGTCTTCTATGTTTGAACTTAATAT
>CBFGNY010000200.1:0-7618 GCA_965650235.1 uncultured Flavobacterium sp.
ACAATATTCATGTACTGTCAGCTATACTAAAGTATATTGCCCCAGAACTCGGGTGGCGTTAAATTTTAAAAGAAAATACAAAGTCCCCTCATATTATTTAAAGGGGACTTTTTGATTTATCTTATTACTTGCCGTTACCATAAACACATTTTTAGTTTTTCATAAGAAAAGTTCCAGGTTGTTCTTCATTCTTATCATATTCACCTTCGAGACCAATAGATTCTAGTTCTTCCCAGTCATTTTCGTCGTACTCCGAATCCAGATCATCCTCTAGATTCTCTTCCAAGCCACCAAGGTCTAAATTATAATGATTTGAGGTGATCAATTCAGCTTCAAATGCGCCATCTAAATCATCGTAATTTAATAACAGCTGCTCTTTATAACTTGTCATATATCCTGCAGATTCCCCAGACGAATAGAAGTGATTTTCAGATTTCATATAAATCAGTTTTAATTTTTAGTTTTAGCAATTGACCATTTTTTAATTGGACACATTTAAAATTACATTTTCAGCTATGAAGATTTTTTATACAATTCTCATAAAGAATTATTAAATTCTCATTAATAGCAGATGCCAATTGAAATTTGCTAAATATTGAAAGTAAAGATCCATTTTAATTAACAGCTTATTATTTCAGAGAGACTGTTTTATATTCAATTTATTTTCTTTATTTGTTAAAATACTTTGATTCAGTTATTTAACAATAGTTCTTGTTTTTATTATCCTTAATTTTATCAATATTAAAACCAAAGTAAATGTTATAGCGTAAATGACCTTATAACTTAAAACATTCATTATGAAAACTGGAAAATTTTTAGCTGTAGCCATTTTAGCCTTGGGATTCGGATTTAGTTCATTTGCACAAAAAACTGTAATGGTTGGCGGGGCTGCCATGTATCCAAATAAAAATATTGTCGAAAATGCTGTTAACTCAAAAGATCATACGACATTGGTTGCTGCTGTAAAAGCCGCCGGATTGGTAGAAACATTACAAAGTAAAGGACCATTTACGGTGTTCGCGCCTACAAACGCTGCATTCGATAAATTGCCGGCTGGTACTGTTGATACATTATTGAAACCGGAAAACATCAAAACATTGCAAACTATTTTAACATATCACGTTGTTGCAGGAAAAATGAATGCTTCGGATATTGCAAAAGCAATAAAAATGAGTAAAGGAAAAGCAACTCTTAAAACAGTTAGCGGCGGAACTTTAACTGCCTGGATGGACGGGAAAGATTTATATATTTCTGATGAAAGCGGAAATAAATCGAAAGTTACCATTGCAGATGTTAATCAGTCAAATGGTGTAATACATGTAGTGGATACTGTATTGTTGCCAAAAATGTAAAATTATAATAACGTTACTTAATAATTTTTTACAATTTTTAAAGTCACAGTTTTGTCGAATTAACAAAACTGTGATTTTTTAGTTATATCTTCTTAACGTATTGTGTAATAATTACAATTTGCTGACCATCCACTTTTCCTTCAATATATTCGGCATTTTCATGGTCTAAACGGATGTTGCGGACTGCAGTTCCTTGTTTGGCAACCATGCTGGATCCTTTTACTTTTAAATCTTTGATTAAAACCACAGAATCTCCGTGTTCCAGAATCACACCATTACTGTCACGGTGAATAATTTTGTTTTCGTCGTCTTCGCCTTCGCCGGTTGCTTGTGCCCAAGCCAGAGTATCTTCGTCTAAATACATCATGTCTAAAAGTTCCTGTGGCCAGCCTGCAGCACGCATACGGCTCAACATTCTCCAGGCAACAACTTGTACGGCAACATTTTCATTCCACATACTGTCGTTCAAACATCTCCAGTGATTTAAATCTGTGTTATCCGGATTTTCAATCTGATCAACGCAAGTGGTACATGCCATTATTGCTTCGTCAATTCCTCCTTTTTGAGTAGGAAGGACCTGATATACTTTTAGGTTTTCAGTTGCGCCGCAAAGTTCACATTTAGCTCCGCTGCGTTTGTTTAATTCTCTTTCGATGCTCATTGTTTGTTGTTTATTTGAGAGGGCGAAATTAGTTTTAATTTGTATGGGTTACAAATTTATGTTTTGCTTAAAATTCAAGGTTTGATACGTACTATTTTACCGTCTTTTAGAACAACTAATTCACTATTCATTTTCTTTTTGAACTCTATTAGTTTTTCATAAACCTTATCCATTCCCTCAAGAATTTTTGTCTGGTTTTCAGTTCTTTTATGAGTTTTCATTGTAATAATTTTTTAAATTATTGAATTTTATTTCGTTTAAAACGGTAATTTCTGATTCTAAAGTTTTTTCTGCAATTAATTCAGGTTTTCCATAAGAGTTATCAAATATCATAGCTTCGTCAACAAGGGAAAAATATATTTCGAATAAATTTTTTATTCCATTTTTATATCTACGATAAATAACATCAGTTTCAATATTGTGCCCACCTTCTAATATTCTTGTTTTAACTCTTTCTATGGCTAAATCTATATTTTCTAACCAAAAGAAAAGAAGTGTAACTGTATAATTATTTCTTTGAGCATCGATTATTTTTGATTTGTAGCTTTTAGTAGCTAAAGTAGTTTCAAAGGCAAAGGTTTCATTAACATACAAAAGATCATTTATTCTATTTAGCATTATTCTTCCCGCTTCAAACGAAACTTTTTCTGGTTGAAAAGGAGAAAGTCCCTTTGCAATTTCATCGGCATTTACAAATTCCTTACAATTTAAGATTTCTGGCAATATTGTAAAAGAAGCGGTAGTTTTTCCAGCTCCATTACAACCTGCAATTATGTAAAGATTTTTTTTCATTACTACAAATATACCTAATTGAGATTAAATGTTTTATTTCTTCACTCGTACAGCATCCGGAACCAGCATTTCATATTTTCCCCCATTTCTCAATACATCACGAACAATACTTGAACTGATAAAGGAAGTTTGTGCAGCAGTCAGTAAAAAGATAGTTTCAATTTTAGACAAACGTCTATTGGTGTGGGCGATGGCTTTTTCGAATTCGAAATCGGCAGGATTACGCAAACCTCTTAAAATGAAATTGGCTTTTAGTTTATGGCACAAATCTATTGTCAAGCCTTCATAGGTAATTACAGAGATTTTCGGCTCATCTTTGAAAGTTTCTTCGATAAAACGTTTTCTTTCTTCGAGAGAGAACATGTATTTTTTTTCAGCATTCACACCAATTGCAATTACGATTTCATCAAAAAGTGAAATTCCTCTTTTGATAATATCTTCGTGACCAAGTGTGATGGGATCAAATGATCCGGGAAATATTGCTTTTCTCATTTTTTAGAGTTCTAAGGTTCTGAGTTATTAAGTTTTTAAGTTTTTAAGTTTTCTTGAAGTTAAAATCTATTGAAACGTTATTTTAGATTTATTTTCAGCTAATTCTTTTGGTATTAATTGCTTCAACCCATTCTTCTTTTTGGCAGACCTTGCATTTTGCAGTTCCTGCTTTTTGCTCTTCGGTATGGCCGCAAAAAGTGCAGGAGTAAATACCGTCAGCTGGGATAATATTATTTTTTTTATTAAACGAAGCTGGTAAAATCGGCAATCCATATCCAACTTTTGCATCTTCATAATAAAATATACTTACTTCACCGCTGGGTTCTATAAATGCATGTTTTACCTGTCCTAAATGTTCAACAGAATTTACACGAAGCTCAGAGAAAAATTCATCTTGTGCCAGTGTTTCCTTTTTAAAAGAGGATAAAGAAAATTTACCGTCTTTAATAAGACATTCTGTTTTGCCTTCAATAAATTCCTCAAATTTTTTGCTTTTTCCGGTAAGCCAGGTTACAGCGCGATATAAAACAATTATCACTAAAAAAACTATTGCAGCAGGAACAATCCCAACATCTTCATAAAACATTGGATCTCCCGCAGCAGATCCCAAAGCAATGATAATGACGGTTTCAAAAATAGATAATTGCTTTACGCCACGTTTTCCGGCTAGTTTTAGGGTTAGCAGTAAAATAATGAACATTATTGTGGAACGAAATATGACTTCCAGAAGAAATACTACCGGCAATTCGTTAAATAACAATCTATTCCATTCGAAGATTTCTTTCATTTTTTAAGGTGCTGAGGTTCTGAGTTGCTAAATTACTGAGTTTTTTGTCATTTCGACGGAGGAGAAATCACATCCAGAGAGCGATGAACTGTATGTCATCACTTTATTTGATTTCTCCTCCGTCGAAATGACAAGATTATAAATTATAACTAAAAAATAGCTCTGAGATCTTAGTAACTTAGAATCTCAGAGCCTTAGTATCTTTAAGAAAGGGCCAGCTCAATAGCATTAGTAAACAAATCTTCCAGCGAAATTCCTGCTGCTTTGGCTTGTTGTGGAATCAGACTTTCGGTTGTTAACCCCGGGATTGTGTTCATTTCGAGCATGTGTGGTTCGTTGTTCACGATGATGAATTCGCTTCTTGAAAAACCTTTCATTTTTAAAACTTCGTAAGCGCGTTTGGCTGTTTCACCAATTTTTTGGGTCATTTCATCAGAAATTCTGGCTGGTGTGATTTCCTGTGATTTCCCTTCGTATTTGGCTTCGTAATCGAAGAAATCATTATCTGAAACAATTTCTGTGATGGGTAAAACGGTAATTTTTCCTTTGTAATTGATAACGCCAACAGAAACTTCGGTACCGTCAAGGAAACTTTCGATGATGATTTCATTATCTTCTTTGTAGGCTACTTCAATGGCGATTGGCAATTCGGCAGCCGTTTTTACTTTCGAGATTCCGAAACTTGAACCGGCTTTGTTTGGTTTTACAAAACATGGCAAACCAACTTTTTTAACGATTTCTTCGGTATTGATAACATCTCCTTTGTTTAGATAATAGGAGATAGCGGTTTTGATTCCGTATGGTTTTAAAACCGACAATAGATCACGTTTGTTGAAGGTTACGGCTGCCTGGTAATAATCGCAGGATGTTTGCGGAATCTGCAATAACTCAAAATACGCCTGCATCAGTCCGTCTTCGCCCGGAGAACCGTGAATGGCATTGAAAACACAGTCAAATTTGATTTTTTCGCCTTTTACGGTTACCGAAAAATCATTTTTATCAATTGGGAATTCAGCATCGTTTTCATCTACATAAACCCATTTTTCCTTGAAAATATGAATACGGAATGCGTTGTATTTTGTTTTGTCAAGATATTGGTATACTACGTTTCCGCTGATTAGTGAGATTTTATATTCGCTTGAATATCCGCCCATGATGATGGCTATGTTTTTCATTTTTTGGTGTTTATTGTGATTTGTTGTTTAATCGTTTTTTTGCCACGAATTTCTCGAATTTTCGCTAATTTCCATTCAGTTTGTCATTTCTATAAAAAAAGAAATGTTCATATGAAACCTAAAGCCCTAGCCCTGATGGCAGCGGCATCCTTTTGTGCCGGGGTTCGGCGCAAAAGATACAGCGGACAGCAGGAAACAGCTCCTTATAATAACGTGTATTATTAGTTTCTTGCTTAAAACAAAATTATCATTTTTTTTGAAACGAAATAGCTTTATCTTTGCGTCAACTAAAAATAAATTTATGAGTTTACGTAAGTATTTAACTAGTCGGGTGTTTTTTTTACAGTTATTAGCTGCGGCGGCTATTATTGTCGTTCTAGGGTATTTGTTTATGCATTGGTTGACTTTTACAACTGATCACGGAAATGAAATTGCGGTTCCGGATTTAGCTAAACTGACAGAAGAGCAAGTAGAGGCAAAATTAGACGAACTGGATCTGGATTACGTGCTTTTAGACAGTGTTGATTATCGAAGTGAATTTCCTAAATACAGTGTAGTAGAACAGGATCCGTCGCCGGGTACAAAGGTAAAAGTAGGCAGAAAAATATATATAAAAATTAATGCGTCAGGTTTTTCATCTGTTAAAATTCCCGATTTAATTGATAAAACGTATCGTGAAGCCGTTCCGACTTTGAAGGCTTTAGGGCTTGAAGAGGGAACGATTACTTATATTCCGAATCTTGGAAAAGATATGGTTTTGGAACTTCGCTATAAAGGCAGAAACCTGAAAGCCGGAGACAGAGTGCTGAAAGCGTCTAAAATCGACTTGGTTTTAGGAGACGGAAAAGCAAGTTATGTAGATGAAAGTGAGGCTGTAGACAGTACTGCTGCGCCAATTGAAGAAACCCCAACTGATGAACAATAATATTGAAAATTTAGATCTGGAAGACGAATTATTCGAACATTTCAGGTTTGATGTACCTAAAGGTCAGGCGCTTTTGCGTATTGACAAATATTTGATGAATATGATTCCGAATGCAACCCGGAATAAGATTCAGAATGCGGCAAGCGAAGGAAGTGTTTTTGTTAATGAGATTGCGGTAAAATCTAATTATAAAGTAAAACCATTTGATATCATTACGGTGATGTTGTCGCATCCGCCGTTTGAAAACAGGGTAGATCCAGAGGATATTCCGTTGGATATTGTTTATGAGGATGAGGCACTTTTGTTAATTAATAAACCACCTGGATTGGTAGTGCATCCCGGTCATGGAAATTATACAGGAACCTTAGTGAATGCATTGGCATTTCATTTTGATAATCTGCCAATGAACAGCAGTGAACGTCCGGGACTGGTTCACAGAATTGATAAAGATACCTCAGGTCTTTTGGTAGTGGCAAAAACCGAAGCGGCAATGACGCATTTGGCGAAACAATTTGAAGCCAAAACGTCTGAACGTGAATATATCGCCCTTGTTTGGGGCAATGTTGCGCAAGAAGAAGGAACTATTGAAGGTAACCTTGCCAGACATTTAAAAGACCGCATGCAAATGGCCGTTTTTGCAGATCCAGAAATTGGTAAGCCAGCGATTACACATTATAAGGTTTTGGAACGTTTTGGTTATGTGACTTTGATTTCATGTAGATTAGAAACCGGAAGAACGCACCAGATTCGAGCTCACCTAAAACATATCGGGCATCCGTTGTTTAATGACGAACGTTACGGAGGTCATTTGATTTTAAAAGGAACTACGTTTACCAAATACAAACAATTTATTGAGAATTGTTTCAAAGCTTTGCCACGTCAGGCTTTGCATGCTAAAACACTTGGTTTTGTACATCCGAACACAAAAGAAATGATGCGTTTTGATACCGAATTGCCTCAGGATTTTCAGGATTGCCTTGAAAAATGGCGCAATTATTCGAAATCACATCATATTGAGGATGAAGAGGAATAATAATGTGATAATTAGATAATTAATTTTTGAACATACAAAAAAGCTCCTTGAAACGGAGCTTTTTGCTTTTAATAAAGTCATCTGAAATCTAAAAATCTAAGAAGTCCAAAAATCTAACCATCTAAATTTAGTAAGTTTGTATTAGAGCAAATACTGCTTGTGAAATATATTTTACATACATGGAAAACAATTTCGATCTGAGAACTGTAAATGTTACGCGTTACATCACGCCTTTGCGCGAGGGAGGTTCTTTGCCTGCTTTGGCAGAAGCCGATGACGACTTTAAATATGTCCTGAAATTTAAAGGTGCCGGTCATGGCGTAAAAGCTTTGATAGCAGAATTGGTGGGCGGACAAATTGCAAAAGCCTTAAAACTACAGCTTCCGGAACTGGTTTTTGCG
>CBFGNY010000201.1:0-7614 GCA_965650235.1 uncultured Flavobacterium sp.
GATTTGTTTGGTTGTCGAAACTTCAAAAAGTTTAAAATTCACATACGGAAATTGTTCTTTTAAATGTTTAATCAAATCTGAAATTACTGAGGAATAAATCGAACTAATATACGCGATCCTGAATTCGCCCGAAACATTCTCCGCTATTTTTTTCGTTTTAATTGTGATACGTTCCAGATTTTGAAAAAGTTCCTTTACTTCTTTTTCAAAATATTTTCCGGCCTCTGTAAGTTCAACCTTTTTATTATTTCTGAAGAAAAGTTTTGCCTGCAGTTCTTCTTCCAGTTCCATAATCTGTCTGCTCAAAGGAGGTTGTGAGATAAATAGTTTTTCTGATGCTTTTGTAAAGTTTAATTCTTCGGCAACTGCCAAAAAATATTTTAGGTGACGTAGTTCCATGATACTTTTGAAGTATTGTTAATTGATAAAAATAGTATTTTTAAAGTATTTATGAAAGACATAGTTTTGAACAAAGAAAAATTAGTTTCTCGCAGATTTGGCAGATAAAGCAGATTATCAACTTTAAATAAAAAATTCAGGATAATGGTTCAGGAGTTATAAAAAAATCTGCTCAATCTGCAGAATCTGCGTGAGACATAAAAACAAAGATTATGAAAAAATCAACTACAGAAGAGATCAGAGAACGTTTCGACCATGATGTCGAACGATTTTCGAATTTAGAAACAGGGCAGGTGGCTACAATTGACGCTACAATTTCTTTAGAATTAATTACAGAGGCATCGAAAAGGATAGTTCCCAATGCCGTACATGTTTTGGATATTGGCTGTGGTGCCGGCAATTATACTTTGAAAATGTTGTCTAAGTTGCCCAATTTAAATTGCACTTTGGTGGATTTGAGTTTGCCAATGTTGGACAGAGCTTTTGATAGAGTCTCAAATGTAACCAGCGGAAAAGTAGAGGTAAAGCAAGGTGATATTAGAGAAGTTGATTTGCCGGAAAATCATTTTGATATTATTTTAGCCGGAGCAGTTTTGCATCATTTAAGAGATGATGAAGATTGGGAAATGACTTTTACTAAAATATTCAGATTATTAAAGCCGGGAGGCTGCTTTATGATTTCGGATTTAATAACTCAGGATACCGAATTCTTGAATGAATATACCTGGCAGCGTTATGGCGATTATTTAGAAGGAGTTGGAGGAACAGAATACCGTCAGAAAGTTTTGGATTATATTGAAAAGGAAGATTCACCAAGATCAATGAATTATCAATTGGATTTGATGAAAAAAGTGGGTTTTACCAGTGTCGAAATTTTACACAAGAATATGTGTTTTGGTGCTTTTGGAGGGATTAAATAATTAAAAAGGGTTGCCACAAATTACACAAATTCTCACTAATTTTTTATTTTGCGGTAAAAGTAAAGCTTTAATGCAAATGATTAATAAAAATTTAATTACTGGAAATTTGTGTAATTTGTGGCTAAAAAAACTTTTATAGTGATTGTAGTGTTTTATAAACTTGAATAGGCGAAGCCAATAAACTCTCGCTTTCCTTAATAAAATCCTGTAAATAGGATTGATTGTTATGAATGTCAAGACCAGGCTGATCCTTCCATTCTTCCCAAATTATAAAGACGTTTTCGGTCGTGTGAAGGTCATAACGTATGCATGATGCTTCTTTTCTGGTTTCGGTAACCAAATGATGAATCCTGTTTTTGACTTCTTCTAAGTTTTCTGGTTTACTTTTGATGATGGCGGTGATAGAGATCATGGTTGTAAGAGTTAAAAGTTAAAAGTTAAGCGTTTGTTGTAAATGTCTCGTGTAATTTTCTTTGAAGATGTTAATATTTTCGGCGGTTGCGCCTTTTTCAACGTCATGGAAATGGAAACTGTCTAATTTTTCCATGTTTACAAATTTATTCATTTTATGGAAACCAAACATGACTCCGTCGTCAACTGAGGTTTGTTCGAAAAACTCTCCCGGAATTGTGAAGGCAGTTGCAGGTGCATTCCAGCTTGTGGTGAGCATATATTTGCGTCCTTGTAAAAGTCCGCCTGTTCCGTAATTGATATCCGGATTTGTTCTGGTTCTTCCGTCGTTTTTGTAAATTCCTTTTTGATGCCCGGCTGTAAAAACGTCGTCTATGTATTTTTTGAAAAGATTGGGTAATTGAAACCACCAGATTGGTGTGTGATAAATAACAACATCTGCCCAAACGAATTTTTCGACTTCTTTATCGAGATCGATTTTTTCTTTGATGCTGGTTGTTTTTATTTCGTAGTTTTTACTTTTTAGGTATTCGATCGTCCAGTCGGTAACGGTTTGATTGAATTTTCCGCCTGAATGAGCAAAATTTTGTCCTCCGTTGATAATAAATATTTTCTTCATATTGTAAATGTTCTTGTTTCCGTTTGTGTGAGGGGTAGGAGCGATATCCTTTTGTTTTTTTCTTAAAAAATAAAAGATTTAGCGGATGACCCGACCCCGCTTTTTCTGCGGGGACACACCCCAAAACTGCTTATTTTTTTGTGCTTTAATTATTTGACAAAATTATACCTTTTTTTAGCTTTTAAAATGGTATATGTTTTCGTTTATTAGGTATATTTGCAAAATGAAGAAAGAAAATTTATACGAGCCTTTTACTGTTTCTTTTGAAACGTTTCATGAATATCCCGATGTTGGAGACCGTCACAATTTTTTTGAACTGGTTTATATCCTTGAGGGAACAGGTTCGCAATGCATCAACAAAAATATTTTTGAATATGATGCGGGACACTTGTTTTTATTGACGCCGGAAGACTGCCATAACTTTACAATTGAGACCAAAACGAAATTTTTCTTTTTGAGATTCAATGATATTTATCTGAAAAATTCGAGTCTGCAAAACGAAAATGTTCAGCGATTGGAATATATTTTACACAATGCGAATCATCAGCCAGGCTGTATTTTGAAAAATGATGCCGATAAATGTCTGGTCAAAGTGATGATCGAAGCGATTTGTAGAGAACATGAGGATAAGGATGTGTATAATCAGGAATTGATTCAGCAGTTAGTTAACACGCTGATAATTGTGGTGGCCCGAAATATTGCGAAGTATTTACCGGAGCAGGTAAATGTTGGAACTGAAGGAAAGGCGATGGATATTTTACAATATATTCAGAATAACATTTATTATCCGGAAAAAATTAAAGCGGACTCGATCAGTGATTATTTTGGGATTTCCAGTACGTACTTAGGGCGTTATTTTAAGAAACATGCCAGCGAAACGATGCAGCAATATATCAGCAATTATAAAACGAAACTGATTGAACACCGTTTGCAATTCAGCGATAAACGAATTAACGAAATTGCGTATGAATTTGGCTTTACGGATGAAAGTCACTTTAATAAATTTTTTAAAAAACAGAGAGGGAATAGTCCTTCGGAGTTTAGAAAAAGTATTAGGTTGAGTGCTTAAAACACATATTTCACCGATTTTTACTAATTGTTGTTACAGATCAGTTGATAGAAAAGATTGTCTTTCTGGCTTATTAATTTTTTCTCGCAGATTTAGCAGATCTAAACAGATTTTTTAAAAAAGTAAGTCGGCGTAATCTGCAAAATCTGCGAGAGAAAAAATTATTTTTCCTTTTCGATTATAAAGCTAAAATGTTCATTTTTACCCGCTTTCAAATTATTGATTTCATTCTGGATTAATTCTTCTAATGAATCAGCGACAATATTTCGTTCCCAGGATTCGTTTTGAAGTTCTATAATTTGGCCAAATTTTCCATTTTCGGCCGGATCTGTATCATAGACCAAATAATCGCCGTTTCTTCCTGTTGCAAACGGAATCCATTTTGGGTTTGCGTAGTTGTCTGTTTTGATTTTTTCGAAGTCTATTTCTAATTCGGGAAGATCATCTTCATCAAATTGTAAATCTTGTATTGAATTCCATTCCTCTTTTATGTCTTCAAATGGAATAAGATCATAAGTCCAATCGCCTATTAAAAACTGAAAGGCAGAAGTCACCGCATCGTATTCTACATTTTGAATTTTATAAAAGTTTAAAAGTGCAGGCGGCATTTTGGTATCATCTTCTAATGTAGCATGTTCTTTTGAATCTTCTGGAGAAATACCATCCGTAAGACTGTAATAATCATTGTCTGTTGCTACAATTTTGTTGATTTCCGCAATCCATTCCTGCCATAACAATTCGAAATGTTTAAATTCACTATCAACAGCTGTTTTGACTTTCTTTTCTTTTTCTTCGTATGCGGAAATGTCAAGTGCGGTTATTTTACCATCTTCTTTATCGAACCAAATACTTATTCCGTTAAGAATGAGAGCGCCGGTTTTATCTCCTTTAAAAAGTTTTACTAATTGTTTTTTGTTGGATTCGTGAAACTTGAAAAGTTCTTGTCCATCAAAAAGAAATTCTCCGGTAAACGGATTTTTTGAGCAATAATCGTAATGACTGCATTTTAGCTCAATCATTATATTTTCGGCTTGTATTCCTTCTTTAGAAAATGCTATAATGCCAAGATCATCCCAAGTGTAAATATGGTTGTATTTTTTCTTTGTATAGCGACATTCTCCCAAAGCCTTTTTTAAATTATCTACATCAACTGGAAAGTGAATAACAACATTGTTGATTGTAAAATCTGTTTTAGATAGGGAAAGCTTTGTCAAGGTGTTTTTCTTTTAAGATTGCTGAAAAAGAATTAGATAATTTTTTTAATTACTCGAAGATTATGTGTGTGTTTATTTAATACCGGATTGTAGATCCCTAAGTGGTCTAAACGGTCAATACGAACTTTTCCACTGGCGTGAATGATGTAATTATTGTCCATAATGATGCCGACATGAATGATGTTTCCTTCCTCATTGTCGAAAAAAGCCAAATCACCTGGTTCACTTTCCTCAATAAAACTCAAAGGTTCTCCTTCAAGAGCTTGTTGTGAAGCATCGCGATGAATTTTATATCCGTTTAGTTTGTAAACCATTTGTGTGAAACCGGAACAATCAATGCCAAATGGTGTTTTTCCGCCCCAAAGATAGGGAGCATTCAAATACATAAAAGCAGTATTTATTAAAGCGCTTTTAGGTTTCGTACCGCTGGTTTTTGTGCCTTCGAAATCAAAGTTAGAAGTATTGATTTCACTATTATTTAAAAAAGATAATGATGCACCAAGCGGAATTGGCAATAGTAAATTATCCGGTGCACTGATATAATCAATCAAATCAGCATTCAGAATAATGGCTTCTTTGCTTAACTGATTATAATTTGCCTCAGAAATTACCTGATATTGTTTAGAATCTACCCAGCCTTCATAATCATCAAACTGAATTTTTATTCGCGCCCACTGATTTTTTCGTTCTAAGATTTGGATGTGTTCGCCAAACAAAAGTTGTGTAACGATTTCACTTCTGTCACTTGGTTCAGATCGAACGGGTACTATGGCTAGATTGCAAATTCCGAACATTTAAGGTAATTTATAAGTTGAAAATTAGGAGTCATTTACAAAGAATAACTCCTGATTTTTTGTAAATAGTATTTAAGCTCTTTCGATAACAATTGCTGATGCACCACCACCGCCGTTGCAAATTGCTGCTGCGCCAGTTTTGGCATTATTTTGTTCTAAAACATTTAATAAAGTTACGATGATTCTGGCCCCTGAACAACCAAGCGGATGTCCTAAAGAAACAGCACCGCCATGTACGTTTACTTTGTCATTATCAAGATTTAGTATTTTTGAATTCGCTAAACCAACCACAGCAAACGCTTCGTTGAACTCAAAATAATCAACATCGCCAATTGCAATTCCTGCTTTATCTAGTGCTTTTGGTAATGCTTTTGCGGGGCTTGTTGTAAACCACTTTGGCTCTTGGGCTGCATCTGCATAGCCTTTTATGAAAGCTAAAGGTTTTAATCCTAATGAAATTGCTTTTTCTTCAGACATTAACACTAAGGCTGCAGCACCGTCATTGATAGTTGAGGCATTTGCGGCAGTAACTGTTCCGTCTTTTGTAAAAACGGCACTTAAGGATGGAATTTTATCCAATTTTACATTGGTATATTCTTCGTCTTTTGAAAAGATAATTGGTTCACCACGTCTTTGCGGAACTTCAACTGGAACAATTTCATTGTCGAATTTTCCGGCATCCCACGCTTTTTGGCTTCTTTCGTAAGACTGAATAGCATAGTTGTCCTGTTCTTCGCGGCTAATATTATATTCCGAAGCACATAAATCAGCGCAAACTCCCATTGCGTTGTTATCATAAGCATCTGTCAAACCATCTTTTTGCATTCCGTCAACCATTGTGGCTGGGCCAAATTTGGTTCCGTTACGCATTTGTACGTAATGCGGAATCAAACTCATGTTCTCCATTCCGCCGGCCACTACAATCTCTGCATCACCACAGGCTATTGCCTGGGCAGCAAACATGACAGCTTTCATCCCGGATGCACAAACCTTGTTTACGGTTGTGCAGGAAACGTTATCAGGCAAACCCGCAAAAAGTGCTGCCTGACGTGCCGGTGCCTGACCAACTCCGGCCTGGACGACATTACCCATAAAAACTTCGTCAACTAATTTGGGATCCAGATTGATTTTTTCTAATGCTCCTTTTATGGCTGCAGCACCTAATTTTGCAGCAGGTACTGTAGATAATCCTCCCATGAAACTTCCGATAGGTGTTCTAACGGCAGAAACGATAACAACTCTTTTGTTCATTTTCTGTATAGTATTAGTTATTAAAGCAAATTTAATCTTTAATTTATATAAATTCAAATTTTGAATCTACGGGAATGTACTTTAAATTTAATATGATTTTTTTGTTAATTCTATTTGTTTGATTGTGAAGTGTTTTAAAAAAAAGATTGGAAAAAGATTAAAAAAACTTCAAAAATAGTTGTGAGAAATATAATGATGTGTTACATTTGCAACCGCAAAATAGGGCATGTTCCTTGAGCTTGGAGAGTTGCCTGAGTGGCCGAAAGGACTTGTTTGCTAAACAAGCGTATGGGGAACTGTACCAAGGGTTCGAATCCCTTACTCTCCGCTTCCAATTTGCTACGGGGTGTAGCGTAGCCCGGTTATCGCGCCTGCTTTGGGAGCAGGAGGCCGCAGGTTCGAATCCTGCCACCCCGACCAAAACTTTGCCATAAGTTTTAAAAAAAATGGTTCCATAGCTCAGCTGGATAGAGCAACGCACTTCTAATGCGTAGGTCGAAGGTTCGAATCCTTCTGGGATCACACTCAAACCCCTTGATTTCAAGGGGTTTTTTGTTTTTAAAACTTTTTTACTACAACAATAGTTTGAGATACGCTTTAAAAAATGCCGGGCTTAATATTGATACATTAAAATTAGGAACTGTTCATGCACTTCAAGGAGCCGAAAGACCTATCATTTTATTCTCAATGGTTTACGGCAAAGGTGATTCAGGTACAATGTTTTTCGATAGGGACAATAAGCCGAATATGTTAAATGTTGCGGTTTCAAGAGCAAAAGACAATTTTATTGTTTTTGCAAATACAGAAATATTAGATAAAAAGAGCAAGACTCCATCTGGTGGTATCTTAGCAAATCATTTAATTTATGAAATGAAAGCATAATTCGGATCAACACGAAAACCTGTGGAGCAGCAAAAATTAAGCATAAATATTAGTT
>CBFGNY010000202.1:0-7507 GCA_965650235.1 uncultured Flavobacterium sp.
TAAACTCTCCGGAATCGATCCTGATAATTTATTCTTGGCTAAATTCAGGTTTTGTAATTCGGTAAACTTTCCTAATTCCGAACTAATGTTTCCGGTTAGATTATTATCGATAAGATTTATCGAAACAACATGGCCATCATTTGTGGTTACACCTTTCCATTTCTTTTCATGAAGATTATTTGAAGATACATCCCATGTTTCTTTCCAGCCCGAACCTCCGGCACTTTGAAAGAAAGTGACCAAAGCATCATATTCTGCTGCAATTAATGGCGTTTCAGATCCATCTGCGATGCCTTTAAATTGTAAGTAAGTTCCCTGCGAAGTTCCGTTTTTCTGCCAGATGGCAATTTTAGCACCTGCCGGGATACTTGCAACAGAAATATTTGGGAATGTAATCGTATTGTCTACAGCTGTTGCTTCAGAAATTTTGAAATTGTTAGCCTGCAATTCAAACTGATATTGTCCGCTATAGTCCTGCTGCGTTTCGTTATATGTATTGATAGATGGCAAATCAACAATTATTTCATCGCCTTTTAGATACAGAAATTCATCTTTTACAATAACCTGACCGCGCAAGTTTACGTATATACTGCCTGAATCGTATGTAAATGGTTTTTCTAACGAATCGAAACCATTATTAGAAAGGTCAAGCTGTTCTATATTCTCAAAATCATTTAAATGTCCCGGAATTGTTCCTTTAAATAAATTGCCTGAATACGACACTTTTTTCAGTCCGGAAATCCCGGATAAAACCGGTAATGTGCCTTGTAATTTATTAGATTGTAAATTAAGGGTTTTTAAATTGGAGAGATTTCCTAAGTTGGATGGAATTGCTCCTTCAATGGCATTCGACTGTAAATTTATAGTCTCCAGATAAACCAAATCAGACAATTCTGCAGGAAGGGATCCTGACAGATTATTCCCTATTAAACTCAATGAAACTACATGTCCATCTTTTGTTCCTACTCCGTACCAGCTTACTTCATGAAGCTTATTTTGCGAAACATCCCATTTTTGTGTCCATTGTTCTCCGTTTGTACTGGCGTAGAATTTCTTCAGAATTTCAAATTCTTCATCTGTAAGTGGCTTACCAAAAACTACTTGTGTGTAATTGATCGCTGTTCCCTGTGCGGCTCCATCATTTTGGACAATTCTGATTTTATCGCTTAGTTTTATTCCCAGCAACGCAATATCCTTAAAGATTAGTTTCCCTTCATTATTCGAATAATTTGAAGCTTTGTTTACCCCATTAACAAAAAGCGTAAAATGGTTTTTGTTATTAATAACCCCGCCATTTACATTAAATAAGAATGTGGATAAAGTAGGCAGGTTTATAACCAACTCGTTTGCTCCAACTTCGATTGTTGGAACTGTAATGGTTTGGTTAGAAAAATCAACCGTCTTTAAAAGCGGTAAATAGGCTAAAGCTTCGTCTATATCTTCTATCGTGTTATAACTTAAATATAAAGTTTTTAAAGCCTGTAATTTGTTCCATGAAGATGGTACAATGCCTTTTAATTTAGCATATCTTAAGTCCAGGGATTCCAGAGATTCTAAACCGGAAATAATTCCCAGGTCGGTCGTGCTCAAATTCTTTGAGTAACTTCCTCCGTATAGAGAAAGATTTTTTAAGTATTTTAAGTTGGCAAAAGAGGCCGGAATTGCTCCTGAAACATTAGAATTATTATTCAGGTTTAATCCCGTAATATGTCCGTTTTGAATGCTTACTCCGTACCATGCGCCTTCATGCAGATTGTTCTCTGCAGTTACCCATTTATTGTTCCAGTTTAAACCATTCATTGCGTTATGAAAATCGACTAAGGCCTGATATTCTGCATCCGGAATTTTTGGCTGATCTACTTTTACATTGGTAAAATAAATTCTGGAATAATAGGAAGTAGCTGCACCGCCTTCGTATTCCTGATATAAATAAAGTTCATCCCCAGTTTTTAAAGTCGCAAGATAATCTGCAGGAATAGTTAATGTTCCATCTCCTGCAACCCTTAAATTGTTTCCTGTCTGATTTCCTTTTACATACAATCTAAATGGTCTTTGTGCAGAGAAATCATTGGTTGCTTTATTATAAAGTACAACATTTGGTAGGTTGCTTACTTTTACATCATTTCCTTCATATAAAAAATTTGGAATACTTAAGGTTTGTGAGTTCAGTTCTAAATTTACCTGACTCGACAATAATCCTTCGATAGTAGAAACTTTATTAGCTGAAAGATCTAATGTTTTTAAAGCGGTGTTTTTTTCTAAATCTTTAATAAGAACTTCTATTTGGTTAGAAGCAAGATTTAAAGTAACTAATTTATCAAGATTTCCCGTAGAAACCGGAATCACTTTTATTTGGTTAGAAGATAAATTAACCGTTACTAAACTTTCCATTCCGCCAAAATCTTCAGGTAAAGCAGTAAGCGCATTGTTGTTTAAATACAATGAATTTAATTTTTTAAGTTTGTTCCATGTTGCCGGAATATCGCCTTTGATCTTCGTATATCTTAAATCTAAATACTCTAAAGATTCAAGTTCTGATAAAACGCTTAAATCTGTAGTGCTTAAATTTTTGCTGTAGCTTCCTCCATAAAGAGACAGTGTTTTAAGGTATATTAAATCTTTTATTGATGCTGGGACAGCGCCGTTAACGGAACTATTGTTGTTAAGATTAAGACCTGTAATGTGTCCGTTTTCGATACTTACACCATACCATGCTCCTTCATGTAAATTATTTGTGGCAACATCCCATTTATTTGTCCAGTTAGTCCCGTTCATTACAGTATAAAAATCAACTAATGCCTGATATTCTTCATCTGGTATTTTCGGCTGATCTACTTTTACATTCACAAAATTAACTGTTGAATAATACGAAACATTTCCTGTTGCTGAGTCATACTGCTGATATAAGTAAAACTGATCTCCGGTTTTTATTGAAGCCAACGAAGAAGCCGGAATAGTAATACTGCCGTCCGCAGCTGCGGTTATATTACTACCTATTTGACTTCCCCCCACGTAAACTCCAAATTGTCTTCTGGCCGAAAAGTCATTCTTTGTTCTGTTGTAATAAACGGTATTGGGCAGTGTTTCAATTTTTACATCAGAACCGGTATAAACAAGTCCTTCAACATTTATGGTTTGATAATGCAATGCCAGGTTAACCCCGCTTCCAAGCAATCCTGCAATATTTGAAACGCTGTTGCTTGTAAGGTTTAGAGTTTTTAAAGCCGTAATGTTTTCCAGCTCTTTTACCAAAACCTCAACTTTATTATCGGATAAATTTAATGTCACCAGATTGGTAAGATTACCTATCGATACCGGAATGGCTTTTATTTGGTTGTTAGGAATTTCAAGCGTTACCAGGCTTTCCATTGCTCCAATGTCTTCCGGTAAAGCAGTAAGCGCATTGTATCCTAAAGAAGCTGTTTTCAACTTTTTTAGTTTGCTCCACGATGCCGGAATATCACCTTTAATTTTGGTATATCTCATATCCAGCGATTCTAAAGCCTCTAATTCGGCAATAACATTTAAATCGGTTGTACTTAAATTTTTACTGTAGCTTCCGCCGTAAAGAGAAAGATTTTTAAGATATTTTAAATTTGAGATCGATGCCGGAATTGCTCCCGAAACATTAGAAATATTATTAAAGTTAAGACCTGTAATATGACCATTTTCGATACTGACACCGTACCATGCACCTTCATGCAGGTTATTTTCGGCGATATTCCATTTATTATTCCAGTTTGCTCCACCCATTGCATTGTAAATAGCTACCAATGCCTGATATTCTAACTCAGGGATTTGAGGCTGGTCTACTTTTACATTTACAAAATTAACTTTTGAATAATAGGACACACTTCCTGTGGATGAATCGTATTGCTGATATAAATAGAACTGATCACCGGTTTTTAATGAAGCCAGATAAGAAGCCGGAATTATTACGCTTCCATCTGCATCTGCCGTAATATTATTGCCTATCTGGTTTCCTCCCACATAAACGCCAAACTGTCTTCTGGCCGAAAAATCATTTTTTGTTCTGTTATAATAAACCGTATTCGGCAAGTTTTCGACCTTTAAGTCAGCCCCTGTATAAACAAGACCTTCAACATTTATGTTTTGATAATGAAGCTGCAAATTAACAGAACTGCTAAGCAATGCCGCAACATTCGAGATGTTGTTGTTTGAAAGATTTAAAGTCTTTAATGTTGTAATATTTTCTAATTCTTTTATCATAACTTCAATCTGGTTCTCTGATAAATTCAGCGTAACCAGATTCTCAAGATTACCGATAGATGCCGGAATTGATTTGATTTGATTGCTAGGTAATTCCAAAGTAACCAGACTTTCCATTTCACCTAATTCTTCCGGTAATCCTTTAATTGAATTGCTGTTAAAACTGATTGTTTTTAGCTTTTTTAATTTACTCCACGAAGACGGAATAGCACTTTCGATTCTACAATACCTCATATCCAGCGTTTCAAGAGACTGCAATTCTGATAAAACATTTAAGTCTGTTGTGCTTAGATTTTTAGAATAACTTCCCGCATAAAGTGAAAGATTTTTTAAGTATTTTAAATTACCAAAAGAAGCCGGAATTGAACCTGAAACGTTGCTTGTATTATTTAGGTTTAATCCGGTAACATGTCCGTTTTCGATACTTAGTCCTGTCCATGCACCTTCATTAAGGTTGTTTTCGTTAATATCCCATTTATTATTCCAGCTGCTTCCGCCCATTGCATTATAGAAATCTACAATAGCCTGATATTCAATATTAGAAACAGCGGGCTGACTTACTTTTACATTTGTAAAATAAATACGGCTGTAATAAGAAACACTTCCTGTTCCTGAATCATACTGCTGGTACAGATAGACTTCATCTCCATTTTTCAAGGATGCCAAATAAGCCGCAGGGATTGTCAGACTGCCGTCAGCAGCCATTGTTACATTTACACCGACTTCACTTCCGCGAACGTAAACGGAAAATTGTCTTCTGGCAGAGAAATCATTTTTGGTTCTGTTGTAAGAAACAATATTCGGCAGGTTTTCAATTTTTAAATCGATTCCCTTATAGACTAGATTTTCAATACTGGCTGACTGATAATGCAGACTAAGACTGACCGAAGCCGGCAATAAACCTACAATGCCTGAAATCTTATTGTTGGTTAAATTTAAAGTCTTCAGGTCTTTTAAATTTTCTAATTCTTTAATGAGAACTGTTATTTGGTTTTCAGATAAATCGGCAGTAACTAAGCTTTCGAGTTCGCCAAATTCTGCCGGCAGCCCTGTAATGGAATTGCCTGCCAAATAAAGTGTTTTGAGTTTTTTAAATTTATTCCATGATGCAGGAATATTGCCTTTTAATTTACAATATCTTAAATCAAGGGATTCAAGTTCTTCTAATCCTGAAAAAACACTTAAATCAGTCGTACTTAAATCTTTAGCATAACTCCCACCATAGATTGAAAGCGTTTTTAGATATTTCAAGTTTCCAAAAGAAGCAGGAACTGATCCGGAAATACCCGTTGTGTTATTAAGATTTATCCCTGTAACGTGTCCGTTTTCAACAGTGACACCATACCAGGCCACCTCATGAAGATTATTTTCTTTTGTGTTCCATTTATTATTCCAGTTAGATTCTCCAGTGGCTTTATACAAATCAACCAATGCCTGGTATTCTGAATCTGGTACAGGAATATTAAAATTTTTTGTTTTAGCAAATAATGCGAGACTGCTAAAAAGCCATAACAATCCCATAAGTAGTTTTCTATTCATGTGTAATAATTTAATAATCAGTTAATTACCTCAAATTAGTCTTAAAAATCAACACAAAAGTAAGAAAATTATTGTATTTTAAATGTTAAGTTTTCAAAAAATGTTTTTATTTTGAAATAGGAGATTTATACTCATAAAATATTCAAAGTAGTGGGCGAGTTGATAGTTGCAAAAATTTTGGATTAATCCTAACCGGAATATCTTAAATCTTACTACCTCCAGGTTTGGAATTCATCCTTGATCCAGTTGATCCAATGGTATTAATTCATTTTAAGATTTGGTCCCTGATATAAAACAAAAATAACCACTTGTTTGAGTGGTTATTGCGGCCTTTAATAACAAATTCGAGCTTTAAAAATATAAATTGATGCAACTTATTAATTAATCCTGATTAATAAAATACAGTTGCTGCGGATCATTTGCAATTGCCACTAAAGCATTGTAAATATACTGAGACACCAAAGCGCCTCCGTGGATATTTATTAAATCTATATCATCTTCGGGTGTATGATATTGCGGGTGGCCTCCGGTATGAAATCCCACAGCAGATATACCAGCTTTATAAAATGAAACATGATCAGAACCTCCAACTTCGCCGGCGTGTATCACAGGATTAAGGGTACTGCTTTCGCCTAGTTTCTTCATCAGTTCTACTCCATTTGGAAAAGTTCCGGCACCTCCCATATAGATTTGCTTCTCTTCATTTAGTCTCCCAACCATATCCATATTCAACATTACTTTTACAGCGTCTTTTTTAACCGGTAAATGTGATACAAAATATTTAGAGCCTAATAATCCTTCCTCTTCTCCGCTAAAAGAAATAAAAATGATACTTCTTTTTGGTTTGATTTTAGCTTTTGATAATTCCTGCAGTATACATAACAAGGCCGAAACCCCGGAGGCATTGTCATCTGCTCCGTTATGAATTGCCATTACTTCCTTTTTTTTACTGCCGGAACCTTTTCCTCCCCATCCCCAATGATCATAATGAGCTCCTATTACTATAAATTCATTTTTAAGTTTTTCATCAGACCCTTCTATATATCCCACAACATTTTGTGTTGTAACGGTATCCGATTTCGCTTTATTTATTCCCTCTTTTATAAATAACTTAAAAGATTGATAGTAATTTGTGCCGAATTCCTTCAGACCATATTTTTTAAAATATCTTTTAATGTAAGATGCTGCGTCATTATTGCCTTTTGTTCCCGGAAAACGTCCTTCCATCTTATCAGAAGAAAGATATTTATCATGTTTGTAAAATGTGTTGGCATTAATATCATCCTGAGCATAAACAATGATATTAAAAAACATTGCACTAATGAAAAAGACTTTAAGTTTTAATTTTTTTAATAACCACATCATTTCTTTTCTATATAAAATTCAAAATTACTTAAGTTCAAAAATTTTATCCATTACTATCCATTTTTCTCCCGGTTTTGAATCTGGTAATGCTTTTTGAAATTTCCACATCAACGTTTCCCATTCCTTAACTTTTGAATTTGCAGCATCTAATGCTGATTTTTTTTCAAAAGAAAAATCAGAATCTGCTTCTATAATCATAAACAAACGGTTCCCAACATTATAAATTTCAAGATTACTGATTCCTGCATCTTTAATGCTTTGTTTTATTTCCGGCCAAACGCACTGATGTAGTCTTTTATATTCGTCAATTAAATTTGGATCATTTTTTAAATCTAAAGTAAGACAGTGTTTTTGCATCATTTTATTTTGTTTA
>CBFGNY010000203.1:0-7486 GCA_965650235.1 uncultured Flavobacterium sp.
CTGTAATCGGCAAACTTCCTATGGCAGCACTGGTAGGTGTGATGATAATGGTTGCCTTTGGAACTTTTGAGTGGGCTAGTTTTAATATTATCAATAAAATGCCAAAACATGATATTTTTATTGGAATCCTGGTTGCAATGATTACTGTATTGTTGCATAATTTAGCTTTAGCTGTTCTTGTTGGAGTAATTATTTCAGCACTTGTTTTTGCATGGGAAAGCGCTAAACGAATCCGCGCAAGAACTTATATGGATGAGAAAGGAATTAAACACTACGAAATTTACGGTCCTCTTTTCTTCGGATCGGTAATGAATTTCATGGATAAATTTAATATCAAAGAAGATCCAAATCAAATCATTATTGATTTTAGAGAAAGTCGTATAAGTGACATGTCTGCTATTGAAGCTTTAAATAACCTGACTAAGAAATACAGTCAGGCAGGAAAAACAGTTGAATTAAAACACCTCAGTGCTGATTGCAGGGAACTGCTCAAAAATGCCGAGGCAGTAATTGATGTGAGTATTATAGATGACCCGAACTATAGAGTGGCAGTGGATAAGGAGTAAAGAATATTTTTTAATATAGATGTTAAAAAGAGCAATGACACACAGATGTTATTGCTCTTTTTTGTATCTGGAAAATCTATATTATCTTCTTAAATATGATTTATTTTGAAACTGGATATGCTAAAAATCAAAAAGTATAGCAGGTTAATTAAGTGAAATTGACGATATTGAATTAGTGTATATAAATGAAAAACACCTGTGTTTTGCAGGTGTTTTTACTTTAAATAAGAATTAAAAACGTGACCATGGAGGGATTTGAACCCTCACGCCCTTGCGAGCACCACCCCCTCAAGATGGCGAGTCTACCGTTTCTCCACATGGCCAAAAAATAAAAAGGTCAAGTAAATTAATACTCGACCTTTTTGTGACCCGACTGGGGCTCGAACCCAGGACCCCATCATTAAAAGTGATGTGCTCTACCAACTGAGCTATCGAGTCATGCTTCAAGAAATTTAATTTGTGAATCACAAAATTTGTGACCCGACTGGGGCTCGAACCCAGGACCCCATCATTAAAAGTGATGTGCTCTACCAACTGAGCTATCGAGTCATTTCGTTTCTTGAACGCGGGTGCAAATATAAGGAGTTTATTTTATTATTTGCAAGCAAATTTATTATAAATTTGTCTTTTTTTAACCAAATTTCACAATACCTTAGTTTATAGGGTTTTATTAAAATGAAAAAAATTATCTTATTAGGTTATATGGGTTGCGGAAAGTCTACAATTGCCCAAAATCTTTCACAAACTACAAATATTCCGTTTTTAGATTTAGATAAATGCATCGAAAAAAGAGCAAATTTGTCAATAAATGAAATTTTTGAACAGCATGGAGAAATTTATTTCCGAAAATTAGAACACGAAATGTTTGTCGAATTACTTCAGTCTTCAGAAAATAGTATAATTGGTTTGGGTGGCGGAACCCCATGTTATGCCAATAATCATGAATTGTTAACAAGAGATGATGTTGTTTCCGTTTATTTAAAGGCTTCAATAGAGACTTTGTATAATAGACTGGTCAATAATAAAAGTAAACGTCCGTTGATTGCAAATATGGATGAGGAAGAAATGAAAGAGTTTATTGCGAAACATTTGTTCGACAGAAGCTTTTATTACAACCATGCGCAGCATAAAGTTTCTGTCGATGATAAAACGATTGAGGAAACCGTTCAGGATATTATGGAACTATTAGCTTAAAAAAGCATAATCGTCTCCGTTTTCATCAAAAATAACCTGGACATGTTCTAATAAAGAGGTAGAAAGTGAAATTCCTTTAAAATCGGCTTTTACAGGGTATTTTTTGTGGTTTCTGTCAACAAGTACCGCGGTTTTGAATTTCTTCAAAGGAACGTCCAGGAAATGACGCACGGCATAAATCAATGTTGTGCCTGAATTTAAGACATCATCAACCAATACAAGACCTTTATTTTCGTATTCTGTTACAGTCAGCGAAGTCTGTATTGGTAATTGAGGGTTTTGTTTGTCTATTATAACTTCGCACAAAGAGATTTTAAGTGTAGATATATTGCTTAAGGCTAAAGCAATTTTTTCGGCAAAAATAGATCCGTTAGTAGCGATTCCGGCAATCACAACTTCATCTTCATCAACAAAAGTCTCGTAAATCTGATAGGCGATGCGCTTTATTTTATGTTCAATTTCCTGATTGGTTAAGATGATGTTTTTGCTCATGATTTATTTTTTTGCTAAAATACAAATAAGAATTTTAGATTTTAGATTTCAAATTTCAGATTTTTCAAAAGAAGTTGGGATTTAAATTTAGAATTACTCTGTTTCTTCATCATCAAAAATTTCGTTACCGTACTCGTCAATGTCCCTGCGGTCTTTTTTGGTAGGTCTTCCGGTACCGCTTTTGCGATAGTGCTCTTTGGATAGTTTTAATAGTTCTAAATGTTCATAAGCCTCAGGAGGAGTTTCGTTTTTTCTGTAAATGTCCACAAGTTTGGCTCCTACACGACTTTCAGGGATATCCAAAACCGTTATAATTTGTGTAATCTGATCTTTTCTAAACGTAATTCTGTCTGTAGGAAAAACTTCTTTAGAGGGTTTTGCTACCTGACCATTTACGGTGACATGGTTCTTTTTGCAGGCCTCAGTAACCATATTTCGTGTCTTGTAATATCGTACACACCAGAGGTATTTATCTATTCGCATAATTTTTCTAAAATCGGAGTTAAATTCTTTACAAAAATAAATCAATATTGTATCTTGCGCACCTAAAAAATTAACAATAATGAATAAATTTAAATATTTTTTTATTTTACTAATAACCGGAGCTGTCTTGGTTTCCTGTAATAAAGATGATGACGATGATGAAGTTGTAACAGTTCCTTTAAAGGATTATACAGAGCAATTCAAGGCTGATAATGACTCAATTGAAAAATATCTAAAAACCAATTATATTGAAGAGGTTACAGCAGATTTTGATATAAAGATAAGTAAGATTCCTGAAGGTGGAACCCAAACTTCTATTTGGGATCAGACTGTTTACCCTTTACAAACGAGAAATGTTTATAATGATAACATCACATACAAAGTATATTATTTGGTTTTAAATGAAGGGGTTGGAGAAGCACCATGTAATTTTGATAGAATTAATGCATCTTATGTTGGTAATTTATTGAATGGGACTGTTTTTGATACATCTGATAATTTAGGAAGAGATTTTAGTTTAGGTGTGGAAGTAATAGATGGCTGGAGTGAAATTTTTCCAAAACTTAAAGCAGGTAAGGCGAAGCCGGTAAATGAAGACGGAACAATTACATATAGTGATTTTGGAGCAGGCGTAATGTTTATACCTTCAGGGTTGGGTTATTATAATGCTGGGAGTGGGTCTATTCCTGCGTATGCACCTATTGTTTTTAGTATGAAATTGTATTCCATACAAAGATTAGATCATGACGGTGATGGTATTTTCGATTTTAACGAAGATATTAATGGTGATGGATATGTTTATGATTTCCGGAATAAAGAATTATACGCAAATCCTCCAATTGAGTTAATTGATGATACTGATGGTGATGGTCTTGCTGATTTTATAGATATTGACGATGATGGAGATGGCTACACAACCCTTTTGGAAATTACAAAGCCAGCCGCAGAGGTAGGAGGTAATTTTGGACCAAGTAGATATTATCCATTTGAATGGTTTAATGTAGAGGATGATGCAACGACACCTAATATTAATGAAGCATTGAATAGTGAGCCTAAAGGTATTCCTGCATTTGTTAAGACAGAGACGGCAGATGGTGTAACGAGAAATGTGTATGATTATACTACTGTCGGCAGATCTAAAATTCATCTTGATAAATTGCATAATACAACTAAAGTCACTACGGTAACTTCAAAAAAATAAAAAATTTAATCATAAAAAAACCTCGAAATGTGAATTTCGAGGTTTTTTTATGATTAAGAAAATTGAAATTATTTTCTTTTGATAACTCTTTCTACAGCTTCAACAATCGCCTGATTGTTCAATTTGTATTTTTCCATTAATTGCTCAGGAGTTCCGGACTCACCAAAACTATCGTTTACAGCTACAAATTCTTGTGGAGCAGGAGTGTTTAAAGCTAATACTCTTGAAATGCTTTCTCCAAGGCCGCCAAGAATATTATGCTCTTCAGCAGTTACCACACATTTAGTTTTTGCCAATGATTTAAGAATTGCTTCTTCGTCAAGAGGTTTGATCGTGTGAATGTTGATTACTTCAGCAGAGATTCCTTTTGCTTCAAGAGCTTCGGCAGCAACTAATGCTTCCCAAACTAAATGTCCTGTTGCAACAATTGTTACATCAGTTCCTTCGTTTAATAAAATTGCTTTTCCAATTACGAAAGGTTCGTCAGCTGGCATAAAGTTAGGCACAACAGGACGACCGAAACGCAAATAAGCAGGTCCATGATGATCTGCCAATGCTAATGTTGCAGCTTTGGTCTGGTTGTAATCGCAAGTGTTGATTACAGTCATTCCCGGCAACATTTTCATTAATCCGATATCTTCTAAGATTTGGTGTGTTGCTCCGTCTTCACCAAGTGTTAAACCAGCGTGAGAAGCACAAATTTTTACGTTTTTATCAGAATAAGCAACAGATTGACGAATCTGATCGTAAACTCTTCCTGTAGAGAAGTTGGCGAAAGTTCCTGTAAAAGGAATTTTTCCTCCAATTGTTAAACCTGCAGCAATACCAATCATGTTCGCTTCTGCAATTCCGATTTGGAAAAAACGTTCCGGGTGGTTTTTCTTGAATTCATCAAATTTTAATGAACCAATTAAATCTGCACAAAGTGCCACAACATTTTCGTTTTTCTGACCTAATTCGGTCATTCCTGCTCCAAAACCAGAGCGGGTATCTTTACTTCCTGTATTTGTATATTTTTTCATTTTTGTATTTTATGAGATGCTAAGGTTTTAGCTTTAAACTGAAAACTGCACACTGAGACTGTACACTTTTTTAGTAATCGATTTGATCTGGAGAATAGTTTTGTTCTAAAGCAATTGCCAACTGATCGTTGTTGGGGGCTTTACCGTGCCATGCATGCGTGTGCATCATGAAATCTACACCATTACCCATTTCAGTATGCAATAAAACACAAACTGGTTTTCCTTTTCCTGTTTTGGCTTTAGCTTCAGTCATTCCTGCTAGTATGGCATCAATGCTGTTTCCTTCAGTAATATCAATAACATCCCAGTCGAAAGCTTCAAATTTGGCACGAATGCTTCCCATTGCTAAAACTTCGTCTGTAGTACCATCAATTTGTTTTCCGTTAAGGTCAATAGTAGCAATAAGGTTGTCTACTTTTTTAGCAGAAGCATACATGATCGCCTCCCAGTTTTGACCTTCCTGCAATTCACCATCCCCATGTAAAGTATACACAATATGATTATCCCCATTTAATTTTTTTGCCTGAGCAGCTCCAAGTGCTACAGATAAACCTTGGCCTAATGAACCAGAAGCAATACGAACTCCAGGTAATCCTTCATGCGTAGTTGGATGTCCTTGTAAACGAGAGTTTAGCAATCTGAAAGTAGCTAATTCTGAAACTGGAAAATATCCGCTACGAGCTAAAACGCTATAAAATACAGGAGAAATATGTCCGTTTGAAAGGAAGAATAAATCTTCTCCGATTCCGTCCATATCAAAACCTTCTTTGCGGTCCATAATGTTTTGGTATAAGGTTACCAAAAATTCAGTACAACCTAGTGAACCACCTGGGTGACCTGAGTTGACAGCATGTACCATTCGAAGAATATCTCTTCTTACTTGGATCGTTAAATCGCTTAATTGTTGTGTGTTAGGCTTCATTTTATATGTAAAAGTTAAACTGGTGCAAAAGTAAATTTTATTTTGCGGTATGACAAATCATTTTTTGCTTTAGTTTGCTGGAATTGTTAGATTTTGATTCTTTTTTTTCCTGATGATGAAAAAAATATAATAATGTTTAAGAATTTCAGAATTAGATATGAAGCTATATTATTTATGGATTAAAAATAGAAAAAGTCCCATAAAGGGACTTAGTAAAATAACAACTATTTAAAATTTGTTATTCGGTATCGGCTTCACTGTAGAAATTATTTTCTTCATCTTCTGATCCGATTTCTTCCTGATCGTCATCCAATTCAGAGCCGGGAATATCTAAATCATTTCCGAGTTTGTCACTGTTTTGTTTCCAGTCATTATCATAATTGTCGTTGTTAATGACTATTCTTTCTCCTGAAATTCCTTCCGGATCAATGTCCTCCAGATTTTCCTCCTGATTATAAATGTCTTCGGTAGCCGGATATTCTAAATTTTCCAGGTTTCTTTCAATTTGATCATCTTTGATTTGGTCTAAACGATCTGCAGGATCTCTTTCTTCTGAATTTATCATGGTTTCTATAATTTAAATTGATGTTTAATTTCGTCTTTATATTTAATTAAAATTAAGAAATCAATTCAGTTGTTATGTTACACTTTAGTAATATGATTGTTGTAGTTTTTACATTTGATTTATCTGGAAGAATTATTGAAAATATCCCGTGCTTGCGTTAGGGATAGCAGCGGCATCTCCCGATTTATAAAAACAAGGCTTTTTTTGCCGTAGTTTTTGTTAATCGGGAATACAGCGGATAGCCCGACCGGAGGGAACGCCCTAAAAAGTTATATGTTAGAAGTGAAAAGTTAGAAGTAAAGAGTTTTAGGTTTTCATTGTTTCAAATTGATGATTATCTAATTTTCTAATTGACAAATTATCTAATTAAAATTTCCTGAAATTAGCCTATCTTTGCCGACTGAAAAAAGAAACAGATGAAGTTTGATTTATTACAAAAAGATCCGCAGTCAAAAGCGAGAGCGGGGAGTATTACTACAGATCACGGCGTAATTGAAACGCCTATTTTTATGCCTGTTGGTACGGTCGCTTCTGTAAAAGGAGTGCATCAGCGTGAATTGAAAGACGATATTAATCCGGATATTATTCTGGGAAATACATACCATTTATACCTACGTCCACAGACAGAAATTCTTGAAAAAGCCGGCGGATTACATAAATTCATGAACTGGGACCGTAATATTTTAACAGATTCTGGCGGATATCAGGTGTATTCTCTTTCTAATAACAGAAAAATTAAGGAAGAAGGAGTGAAGTTCAAATCGCATATTGACGGTTCGTATCACTTTTTTACTCCGGAAAATGTAATGGAAATCCAACGTACTATTGGTGCGGATATTATCATGGCGTTTGATGAATGTACGCCTTATCCTTGCGATTACAGATACGCACAAAGATCGATGCACATGACGCACCGTTGGTTGGATCGTTGTATTAGTCATTTGGATAAAGTGCCTTATAAATATGGATATGAACAAACGTTTTTTCCGATTGTTCAGGGAAGTACTTATAAAGATTTGCGTCGCCAGTCGGCAGAATATA
>CBFGNY010000204.1:0-7483 GCA_965650235.1 uncultured Flavobacterium sp.
ATGGGAATGATTTGATTTTCATAAAGGCCGCGAAAACTATTTTTTAGCTTTTGCCTTGATTTTGCCAGCCTTCGCAGCAGGTTTCTTTTTATCGTAATCCAGTGTTTCCTTCCTGACTTTCATTGGAACATTTGGTTTGGCATCTTCGGCTTCTCCTTCTTTGACTAATTTGTCATTCAGCTCGTTTTCGTCTGCAGGAAAAATATCATCTTTTGATTTTATCCGTTCGTCGCCACGCCAGATAAAACCTTTTAACTTGCGGTCATTTTCTGGTAAATCAACTTCGGGATAAAGATCACCGTCAACATTCTTGAAAAAAGTAATGGTTTCAATGGTGTTATTTTCTAAAATAAGATTGATTTTACTGCTTACGCTTTTATTAATCCCAACAAGTTCATTGGCATCATTCCTCGCATAATATATCACTTCGGTATTTTTTATTATATCGACATCATGTAGTTTTCCATCTCTAAACTTTCCAAATAAATTGAGGCCTTTGACCTGATTATATCCCGTACCAAGCGTATCCTTCGAGACGAGAAAAGTATTGTTGAGCACTTTGAGTGAATCTATTTTACGGGTAGTATTATCGCCAATTAAATGCATTATATCTCCGGTGATCTGACTTTCTCCATTCCATAAAATTGGATTTCCGATTAATTTAGTCAAAGCCGTTTTACTGTTTGAATGAAGCGAATCACACTTTCCACTCATATCGATTTTGTAAAAACGCACATTCTTAAAAGCCCTGATGATTCTTTCACCTTCTTTTCCGGTGACCATTAATTTCTTCCCATGAATGTAAACCGAATCTTTTTCAACCAGATTTATAGCAACCGCTCTTTTGGTTACAAACATAGAATCTTTTAGTTTATAAATTTCAGCATAATGACCTTTTACTATTCCACGATTAACAGAATCAGTAATTTTTACATTTCTTGTGGCTGAAGCAAATTCCGTATTTCGATTGTAATACAGACTATCGCCTTCAATAAGCCGGTCATCATATTTTATGTAAGATTTCCGGAGAAAATGCGCGAGATTTCTCTTGGTGTCATAAAAACCTTTTTCTGTATAAATGTAATTTGTTTTACTCGTAATTGTGGATGGCCCAAATAAATAGGAGTGACCAGAATTACTGTAATAATCCAGATGATTGGATTTTATAACATATTTTGGATTGGTAATCGTAACTTCCGTTAAAAACTGAAATTTTTTCTGCGCTACATAGTACCTACCTGATTTACTAACTAAAGTGTTGTCTTTGTTGACAACTGTTCCTTTAGTATTATAAAAAACCTCCTGTACATTCCGGTCAAAATTAATGGTATCAGTTTGTAACGTTGCATCCGGAGAAGTCATAACTGCATTTCCTGTTGCAAATGCTTTTTTTACATTGCCGCTATATTCTGCATACTTGCTGTTTAAGAATAACGTGTCGCCTTGTACCAGTTGTACGTTTCCGAAGGCTTTGATATAATTTTCTTTTTGAAAGAAATATGCTTTATTGCAAGTAAGGACTACGCCATCATGATTTATTTTTACATTTCCGGTTAGCAAAAGTGCACCGGGAATTTCTACTTCGTTGACATCTGAAAAGTCTGAGTTTTCAACTATTATTTTTTTAGGAGCTTGTGCAAAAACATTTTGTGCACTTACTAAAAGCAAACAATAAGATATGAAAAAGAGTAATTTCTTCAATTGATTTAATTTTTGTCAAATTTATGAAAAAGGTAACAACCTTAGTCGATATTAAGATTTATTTATAAGACTAAATTGATATTTAGAAACTTAAATTTATTAACAAAAACAGAAACTCTTTCGTTGTAGTTCTTTTTTGGGAAATAAATTACTGCATATCTTTTCTAAAAAAATATAATCTTTGAAAATTAACCTAATTTTAGAAAACATTCTTGTCTATCAATTCAATAAAATAAGATGATAAATAAAAAATATATAGCAGCAATGATGGTGTTAATAGTTGCTTTAATTTCCTGCAAAACGAAAGATGTAGTTAAAAAAGAGAAAGACCCAGATCGGGGTAAGGTTGTTGTTTACCAGGTTTTTACCCGTTTATTTGGGAACAAAAACACAACAAATAAACCTTGGGGAACTATTGAAGAGAATGGTGTTGGAAAATTTAATGACTTTACAGATAAAGCTCTTTTAGAAATAAAGGATTTAGGAGTAAATTATATTTGGTACACCGGAGTTCCTCATCATGCATTAGTACGCGATTATACCGCTTATGGAATTTCAAATGATGATCCTGAGGCTGTCAAAGGCCGAGCAGGTTCTCCATATGCGGTTAAAGATTATTATAACGTAAATCCTGATTTGGCGGTAAATCCAGCCAATAGACTGAAGGAGTTTGAAGCTTTAATTTCACGTACACACAAAGCAGGTTTAAAAGTAATTATTGATATAGTGCCTAATCATATTGCAAGAAAGTATGAAGGGAAAAGTAATCCTGAGGGTGTAAAAGATTTTGGTGCTGATGATAATGTAAATGTTGAATATAGCAGAAACAATAATTTTTATTATATTCCTCATACACCATTTCAGATACCGGAAGGAGATATTCCGTTAAACGGAGAAAAAAATCCATTGGTTGATGGTTTTTTTGATGAAAATCCTGCTAAATGGACTGGTAATGGCTCCAGAAAAGCAAAACCGGATCAAAACGACTGGTATGAAACTGTAAAAGTAAATTACGGAATTCGCCCAGATGGTTCTAAAGATTTTCCTGAACTTCCAGCCGGATTTGACCAAAAAACCTATCAGGAACACTTTGCATTTTGGGAGGATAAGGATGTTCCGGATTCCTGGAAGAAATTTAAAGCAATCGCTTTGTATTGGACAGCAAAAGGAATTGATGGTTTCCGTTATAATATGGCAGAAATGGTTCCATACGAATTTTGGAGTTATATGAATTCAGCGATTAAAATGAAAAATCCAGATGCTTTTTTATTGGCAGAAGTTTATAATCCGAAAGAATATCGAAATTATATACATTTGGGAAAAATGGATTATCTGTATGATAAAGTAGAGACATACGATAAACTGAAAGATATAATTCAGGGAAAATCATCTCCTGACGAATTATCTGATATTCAAAAAGGAATGTCGGATATTGAACATCATATGCTGCATTTTTTAGACAATCATGATGAACAGCGATTGGCTAGTCCTGAATTTGCAGGAACTCCGGAACGCGGAAAACCTTTAATGGTTGTTTCAACTACGATTAGTACATCTCCGACAATGATTTATTTTGGGCAGGAAGTTGGCGAAGCCGGAAATGAAAATGCAGGTTTTGGAACCCGTTCCCGAACTTCGATTTTTGATTATATTGGGGTTCCAAATCATCAGAGATGGATGAATGAAGGGAAATTCGATGGTGGGAAATTATCTGATTCTGAAAAAAAACTGCGTGATTTTTATAAACGATTATTGAATTTTTCTATTACCAGTTTGGCTTTAATGGGGAGTTTTCAGGAGATTCAATCTATAAATCGTCTTGAGAATCCCGATTATGATGAACTGATTTATTCGTTTGTGCGTTGGTCCGATAATCAGAAATTAATCGTTATTGCCAATTTTTCTTCGGAGGAAACAAGTGAATTCAATTTGAAAATTCCTTCTGATATTGTTTCAAAATGGGATTTAAAGGAAGGGGTATATGAACTAACAGATCAGTTATATCAAAAGAATTCAGTTCAGTTGAAAGTAAGAAATGGAGAAGGAGTCGTGAAGGTCAAAATTTTACCTTCTGAATCTTTTATTTATGAATTGAAATAAAATATACAGCCTTCACTTTAAAATATTCTAAAGTGAAGGCTTTATAAAAATTAAATTTTGTTTTTCAATGCCTCTGCACTAATATCGCTGTGCGAAACATCATAAATTGCTTTCCCATTTTTGATTAAAATCAATTGTGGTGACTCATGATATACATTAAACTTTCTGGCGATTTCATTTGAAACATCACGGTGTGCGATCAAATCAAGAAAGTAAGCATCAACAGTATCATTCAAATCAAATTCTCTTTCAAATTGCTTTAAAGCCATTCGGCTGATACTGCATCTTGTACTGTGTTTAAAAATTACGACAGGCTTTTCATTAGAAATAGCTTCAATTTCCTGTAATTGTAATAAATCAGTTAATTCTGTCCAGTTTATATTGCTTTTAGGAGAATCTGTGTTCTCTGAATTTCCGAAGATTGAATTAAAAAAACTCATATTTGGCTTGTTTTATGACTTTTTGACGTTAATTACTAGCTTGAAAAGTGTTTTAGACGTCATTTTGTCTGTAATATTAGTATGGAATATGTTTTGAATATTGCAACAAAGTTATATCATTTAAACTTAAAAATGAATTCAATAAATTCTAATTTTAATGGTATCGATTATTAATCTGGAAAATTAAAACTAAAAAATATAAGCAAAATGAACATAAACAAGTTTACAACTAAATCGCAGGAAGCTATTCAGCTTTCACAGCAGTTGGCACAACGATACGGACAGCAGCAAATAGAAAATGAACACATTTTTAAAGCCATTTTTGAGGTGGATGAAAATGTTGCACCATTTATTTTGAAAAAACTCAATGTAAATGTGCCTTTGTTTTTACAAATCTTAGATTCAACAATTCAGAGTTTTCCCAAAGTCTCCGGAGGTGATATTATGCTTTCGCGAGATGCCAATAAAGCTTTAAATGAAGCTGAAATTATTGCACAAAAAATGAATGACGAATACGTTTCGATCGAACATTTAATTTTAGCCATCTTTGATTCAAAAAGTAAAGTCGCCCAAATTTTGAAAGATCAGGGTGTTACCGGAAAAGCTTTAAAAGCTACTATTGAGGAACTGAGAAAGGGCGAAAGAGTAACTTCAGCATCAGCAGAGGAAACGTATAATGCCTTAAATAAATATGCTAAGAATTTAAACGAATTAGCAAGTACAGGAAAGCTTGATCCGGTTATTGGGCGTGATGAAGAAATTCGTCGTGTTCTTCAAATTCTAACCAGAAGAACTAAAAACAATCCAATGTTAGTGGGAGAACCCGGAGTTGGTAAGACTGCTATTGCAGAAGGTTTGGCGCACAGAATTGTCGATGGAGACGTTCCGGAAAACTTAAAAGACAAAATCGTTTTCTCTCTTGATATGGGGGCGCTGATTGCCGGAGCAAAATACAAAGGAGAATTCGAAGAACGTTTAAAATCAGTAGTGAAAGAAGTTACTGCTGCCGAAGGGGATATCGTTTTGTTTATTGATGAGATTCACACACTTGTTGGTGCAGGTGGTGGAGAAGGTGCTATGGATGCAGCTAATATCCTGAAACCGGCTTTAGCCCGTGGAGAATTAAGAGCTATTGGTGCTACAACTTTAGATGAATATCAAAAATATTTTGAAAAAGATAAAGCGTTAGAACGTCGTTTTCAAAAGGTTTTGGTTGATGAGCCGGATACTGAAAGTGCAATTTCGATTTTGCGCGGAATTAAAGAGAAATACGAAACACATCATAAAGTTCAAATTAAAGATGAAGCCATTATTGCTGCAGTTGAACTTTCACAACGATATATTACGAATCGTTTCTTGCCGGATAAAGCTATTGACTTAATGGACGAAGCGGCTTCTAAATTGCGTATGGAAATCAATTCAAAACCAGAAGAACTGGATGTTTTGGATCGAAAAATCATGCAGTTAGAAATTGAAATTGAGGCCATCAAACGTGAAAAAGAAGAAAGCAAGCTAAAAATCCTTCATATGGATTTGGCAAATCTGAAAGAAGAACGCAACGAAATCTATACCAAATGGAAATCTGAAAAAGATGTTGTAGATGGAATTCAGGCTGTAAAACAAGAAATTGAAGATTTCAAATACGAAGCAGAACGAGCTGAACGTGATGGAGATTACGGAAAAGTAGCTGAAATTCGTTACGGAAAAATCAAAGAAGCACAGGAACGGCTTGATGTTTTGCAAAAGCAATTACAGGAATATCAATCTGGTAATTCTTTAATTAAAGAAGAAGTTACCCGCGAAGATATTGCAGAAGTTGTTGCAAAATGGACTGGAATTCCGGTAATGAAAATGCTTCAGACAGAAAGAGAAAAGCTGCTTCATCTTGAAGAAGAACTACACAGAAGAGTTGTAGGTCAGGAAGAAGCAATTGAAGCTGTAAGTGATGCTGTTCGCAGAAGCCGTGCCGGTTTACAGGATCTGAAAAAGCCGGTTGGGACATTCTTATTCTTAGGAACAACCGGAGTTGGTAAAACAGAATTAGCAAAAGCATTGGCCGAATATCTTTTTGACGATGAAAATGCCATGACGCGTATAGATATGAGTGAATATCAGGAACGCCACAGTGTAAGCCGTTTGGTGGGTGCACCTCCGGGATATGTTGGTTATGATGAGGGAGGACAATTAACAGAAGCCGTTCGTAGAAAGCCATATTCTGTGATTTTGTTAGACGAGATTGAAAAAGCGCATCCGGATACATTCAATATTTTGTTGCAGGTTTTAGATGAAGGCCGATTGACTGATAATAAAGGCCGTCTGGCTGATTTTAAAAATACTATTATCATCATGACATCCAATATGGGAAGTCATATCATACAAGAGAAATTTGAGAACCTAAAAGGTAGTGTAGAAGCCGCAACCGAAGCTGCAAAAGTGGAAGTTTTAGGATTGTTGAAACAAACGGTTCGCCCTGAGTTTATAAATCGTATCGACGAAATTGTGATGTTTACGCCTTTAACGGTTGATAATATTTCGAGAATTGTGAGTCTGCAACTGAAAAGTGTCAGCAAAATGCTTGCTCAGCAAGGAATTACAATGGATGCTACTCCTGAGGGAATCAAATATCTTTCAGACAAAGGTTATGATCCTGAATTTGGTGCAAGACCAGTAAAACGCGTAATTCAAAGAGAGGTTTTAAATCGATTATCTAAAGAAATTCTGGCTGGAAATATTACAACAGACAGTATTATTTTAATTGATGCTTTTGATGGAAATTTGGTTTTTAGGAATCAAACAGAAACAGTTTCATAATTTTAAATGATATTAAAAGAGGACCAGCCGTAAAGGCTGGTTTTTTTGTTAATAAGATGTAACAGTAAATAATGAAACTTTTTGCAGAATTGATATAAATGAAATAGTAGTTTTAATTATCATCTTTACTCTAAACTTAAATCAAAATATTATGAATAACTTATTTAGAGGATTACTTGCAGGCTACGGAGCTAAAAAATTAGGAGGAGGCTGTTTCGGAACTATTATTGTCTTTATTATTCTGTGGTTGCTTTTAGGACAATGCAGCTAATTTTTTAGAGGAAAATTAAATCAAAAGTATTAGATTCGCAAAACTAAAATTTGGAAATTTAATACTAAAAAAAGAGATTATAATGGCATCAGGTTTTTTCGTACTATTAGATGATATCGCAGCAATTATGGATGATGTTGCAGTAATGAGTAAAGTTGCT
>CBFGNY010000205.1:0-7396 GCA_965650235.1 uncultured Flavobacterium sp.
CTTTCTTTCCATAAAAATGCCCCCAAATAGTGTCTAACTTTTTGGGGGCAGTTCAGATAGATTGGCCTTTTGCTGTTATTATTTTTTCTTCTTAAACAAGCCATTCAGTAATTCGCTGGCTTTTGTTTTTACTTCTTCAGTTTTCGCCTTATTATCAGTAGCAGTTTTTGTAGTATCTTTTGGGCTGGTGTTTTTGTTAAGCAAATCTTTAAGTGCCGAAGTGCCTTGTTTGGTTAATTTTTCTTTTTGTTGGTTAACCACCTGATTAGTAAGATTGGTAACCGCCGTTTTGGTGTCGATAGCCACTTTAGGGTTTGAAAAATTACCTGTTATCATACCAGAAATTGGAATGTTCTCCAGTTTAGCTGCATCAGCAGGAGACAATTTAGAAAGGAATGCGCTGGCTTCTTTACCTAAATATTTGGCGGGAACATCTAATTTTAAATTGTAATTCATTGCTTGGTCAAAGCCATGCGTTCCGCCAACAGTAACTTTAATATCCTGATATTTAATATCAAATGGTTTTACATTTACTTTTCCGTTGTCAAAAGTTAAAGCCATTTTCAGGTCGTTCAGGTTCAATTTATTTACATCAATAAAACTTACTTTTGAACTCAGGGCATTCAATAACGTGGAATTCTTGGCATTTACAGTTGTAGAAAGTAGCTGACCTAACAAATCTCCGGAAAGTGATTTTAAATCCGGAGTCAGTTCATTTGCATCTAAATTTCCATTTAATTTTATAGTCGAATTAAGTTTTCCATTGATAATTCCTGCAAGAGGTGCGATTTTTTTCATCATGTCCAACTGTGTAAAAGTCTGTGCAATATCAACCTGGTTGAAGGCTAAGTTCATATCGAATGTTGGTACTTTTTCTTTTGTAGAAACAGCTCCTGTTAAACCAATTGTTCCTCCAAAGATGGACGTTTTGAAATTTTCTAAAAGTGCTTTTTCGTCTTTTATAATTAATTTTCCTGAAACATCTTTTAGTTTTAAATTATCATATAAAACGGTATTTGCTTTTGCGTTTAAAGTACAATTTAAAAAAGCAGGAATCTTCATGGCTTCTGCGGGTTTTGCAGCTGTTTTTGTTTCAGCTTTTGCTTCTCCACCTGCTGTTGTAGTTTTTGCAGGCTCGCCGGTAGTCATAAAATCATCAACCGCCAGTTGGTTTGAACTCATGTTGAAGTTTCCTTTAAGCTCTTGTTTTTTAAACATAAAACCATAGAAATTCTCTAAAACGCCATTAATAGCAAGATCACTTTTTCCTGTGGTAGCATTAAGTTGATTCTACTTGGATTAAACTCAACCAAAGCAGTACTAATATTCATCGACTTATTATTTTCATCCGTGTATTTGAATCCTGACAAACTCATTGTTCCGGCATTTTTGATGTTTTCGTACTGGCTTTTTTCTACTGAGGCCATATCGAAATGGGTTGTCACATCAGCTTTTAAGATACCTGCCAAAGGTTTGTCCATTTTTATTGGATAAGCTTTTGAAAGATTTGCAAGATTGATAGTTCCTTTTAAAGCGGCGTCAACAATCGGATTTACAGTTACGTTTTTAACATTCGCTTTAGCGCTAAAAACATCCTGATCAATTTTAAAAGAAAGTTTATCTAGGTTTACATAAGTATCATTTAAAATACCGGTTTCATTAATGATTTTAGTATCGATTACAATATTCTGAACCGATTTTGGTAAGTTCGGATATTGAAAAGAAGCATTGTTTGATGCAATTGCAATGTTGAATTTAGGAACTGTTGTTTCTGTCAATTCTCCTTTGGCAAAACCAACAATGGTAAAGTCGCCTGTTGTTTTTACACCGTCTAAACTTGAAGCATAAGCAGAAGGAATTAATCCTAAAAAGTTAGTAAACGATGAGGTTGGTGTTTTAAATTTCAAATCGTAAATCTGACCGGCATCAACCATTTGAATAAATCCGTCAAATTCCAAAGGCAATTGATTGATAAGGGCTTTATTCTCTTTAAAAGTATATTTGCTTTTCTCTAAATCAATTCCTAAAACGGCATCTAAAGTTAATTTTACATTTTTAAGATAGTTCATTTTATCCATATCCAAAGAAACTTTGGCAGTAGATTTTGTAGTTAAATCAAGTTTCGAATTGGTAAAATCCCCAGTTCCTTCATGATTTAGACTGTCAATTACCATTTTTATTTTTGAACCCTGATCGATATATCTGAAAGTGAAGTTTTCAATTTTATAATTCTGAATTTTCAGGGAAAGAGGTTCACTTTTACCTTCTTTTTCTGTTTCTTTTTTATCTTTTAAGGCAATGTCAAAGTTTCCAACGCCATCTTTGTTGAAGATAATATTAATTAAACCATTTTGAGAGCTGATTCCTTCAATGCTTAGAGGCTCTTCTTTTCCTTTAAAAAGCTCCTTGATGCTCATTTTTAAATCCAGTTCGCCCAACGAAACCAAAGTATCTCCTTCAAACGGAGCTTTGTTGATGATAACTAACTTTTCAATTGAAACGTTAGCATTTGGGAAATTTTTAAACAAACTTAAATCAGCATCTGCAAAACTTACTTTTGCATCAACACTTTCGTTGATGGCTTCGGCAATTTTGGCTTTAATCTGATCTTTAAAAAAATAAGGAATGGCAAATAAAGCCGCAATAAAAACTACGAGTACAATTCCGGTGATTTTTAGGATTTTCTTAAGCATATAAATAGAATTTGGGTTTAATGGTATAATTCGGTTGCTGTAAAAATAGTTTTTTTGATTGAGTTTAAAGATAAAGTTTTCCTAAAAATATAAGTACCAAAGTTGTTATTAGGCATAAAAAAATCCGCCTGAATATAGTTTCAAACGGATTTTTAATAGTTTTATGATTTTGATTACTTTTTAATAAAAGAAATAATCTTATTTGTCATGATTTCTGAAACTGGTAAAGTTTCATTATTATAGCTTTCCATATTTGCCTGATTATCACCTTCAATATTTTTCATGATATGATTCATTTTATCCACAATCAAAAGCTCCGCATTTTTGTTTGCCTGCGATAAAATTTCGGCATCTTTTACGGTTACCTGTAAATCCTTATTTCCCTGAACAATCAAAATGGGAAAATTTAATTTTTTGATTTCAGTTTGAGGATCGTATTTAAACCATGAAATTAAATAGGGTTGAATACTCGCCCTAAAAAGAGAATTAAGCATCGGATCAACATTTTTTACTGTATTGCCGCTTTTAAGGCTATCAATAATTGGGAAAGTCAAATCGTTAAGCTGTGTGTTTGATTTTGATCCAATTTGTGTTTTTATCAATTTATCTGCTGATTCTCCCGGGCCTGCAATAGAAATGAATTTATTTGCTTTTGCTCCTGCAATCATTCCTATCAAGGAGCCTTCGCTATGCCCTATAACAATTACCTCAGAGAAACGCTTGTCTTGTTTTAGTAAATTAATCCAGCTTTTGGCATCTTCAGTATAATTTTCGAATACTAGTGTCTGTTCTGAAATTGCTGAAGCCTTGCTTTCTCCAATTCCTCTTTTATCATAACGCAACGATGCTATTCCATTTTTGGCAAGGGCTTCTGCCAGCATTTTCAACGAATTGTTTTTCATCATTGGATTATTTCCATTTCTGTCCGTTGGTCCCGAACCCGAAATCAGCAATGCTACTGGATATTTCTTTGTCAGGTCCGGAGTTGTTAACGTTCCAAAAAGCTGATCGGTGTTAATTTTTAAAATTAACGGAGATTCTTTAAAAGTGGTTTCGTTTTTATCCTG
Source organism: uncultured Flavobacterium sp. (assembly GCA_965650235.1). Taxonomy (GTDB): domain Bacteria; phylum Bacteroidota; class Bacteroidia; order Flavobacteriales; family Flavobacteriaceae; genus Flavobacterium. The sequence goes on from CBFGNY010000205.1 coordinate 3,761, forward strand.
AGCATTTACAAAGCTCAAAAATAAAACAGCAGCAAGAACAAATAGTTTTTTCATTTTCAAATGGAATTATTTGATATTTAATCCGAAAGGAAGCATCGCCTGAACTCCTTTTTGTTTTTGAAGTCTTTTAACCTGCTCAATAAGCATATAATTCTCTTCGCCAATTTCTTCTTTTAGAAAAGCTTCTTTTGATTGAGCAAAAGGGAGACCGGACAAAAGATCATTAAGATTTTTTTCATATTCAGGATAATTCTGTGTACTGTACGATTTTACTTTGGCAATTTTGGCCGCCTCAGCAATAGCATCTTTCAAACCTCCAATTTTATCCACCAAACCAATTTTTAAAGCTTCAGTACCAGACCAGACTCTTCCTTGTGCAATAGCGTCTACCTGTTCAAAAGTCATTTTTCGGCCTTCGGCAACGTGGGTTACAAATGTGTTGTAAATATGCTCAACGCTTTCTAATGTAAAAGCTTTGAATTCGTCGTCTACTGGCACAAACGGACTGTAGTTGGCTGAATTTTCATGTGTTTCTACCTGTTCTGTATTTATCCCTAGTTTGTTTGCCAAAGGGCTGAAATTTGGTAAAATGCCAAAAACGCCAATAGAACCTGTAATGGTATTTTTTTCAGCAAAAATTTTATTGGCATTACAAGCAATATAATAGCCGCCTGAAGCTGCATAATTTCCCATAGAAACCACAACAGGTTTTACTTTTTTGGTGATTTCAATCTCTCTCCAGATTAAATCTGATGTAAGTGCGCTTCCGCCCGGGCTGTCAATTCTTAATACAATAGCTTTTACATCCTCATTTTTTCTGGCATCCTGTAGGGAACGTCTCATAGAACCTTCACCAATTTGAGTAACATCGCCTTCACCGCTGCCAATTTCGCCCTGAGCATAAATAATTGCAATTTGATCGGTTGCTGTATTGGTCAAAGCTGTGGTAACGTAGTTTTGAGTATAATCTGAAATCGAGATCTTATTATATTCATCATCTCCAGTTACTTTTAATGCTTTTTTTATGGCATTGTGATAAACATCTTCATAAGCCACAATATCCACTAAACGCTGTGTTTTTGCCATTTCAGGAGTTCTCGCTAATAATCCGTTTGCAATTTCGTTTAATTTGGTAACGGGTATATTTCTGCTTTCTGAAATATCAGCCACAACAGTAGACCAAATCGAATTTAAAAGCGCAGTAATTTGCTCCCTGTTGGCCTCGCTCATTTCATTTGCCAGGAAAGGTTCAACGGCACTTTTATATTTTCCGTGTCGGATAACTTCCATATGAATACCGGATTTATCCTGAAAATCTTTAAAAAACATTACTTCAGAAGAAAGTCCTTTGAACTCTAAATCTCCCGCAGGATTCAAATAAACGGTATTGGCTACCGAGTTCAGATAATATTCTTTCTGCGAAAAGGTATTGGCATATGCCCAAACAAATTTGCCTGATTTTTTGAAGCTTTCCAGTGCATTTCTCAAATCTTTGTATTGAGCAAGCCCTAAAGAAGATTCGTCATTTAATATTGAGATTCCCTTAATTTGGTCATCTGTTTTTGCTGCTTCAATAGCATTGATCACATCGCTTAGGCCAATTTCTCCACTCTTCGAGAATTGTGTTACCCATGGATCTTTATATTTTCCGGCATAATCATTATTAATTCCTTTTAAGTCTAATTCAATAACCGAATCGGATTTGACAGTAACGCTGTTGTCACTTCCAAAAATAGTTCCGATTAGGATTACTCCAAAAAAGAATAACATAATAAAGACAAAAATACCAATAACTGTGGCAATTACATTTCCTAGAAATTTCATAAATACTTTTTTTAAATAAGTAGTAAAAGGGGCTGCTTTGTTACAGTTTGTGTGACTAAATTTTAAATTGTACAAACCGCCGCTACACAAATATATTGTTAATTCTAAAATAGTTTTAGTTAATTTGCATTAATTATGAAATCACAGCATCAGATCGTTTTATCTATAGGCAGCAATCAGGGAAATCGGTTGGAAAACATCGAAAGTTGTATCAATTTAATACATCAGGAGATTGGAACAGTAATTCAGGTTTCGAAATTGTATGAAACGCCCGCCTGGGGATTCGAAAGTGATGCTTTTTATAACTGTGCCTTACTTTTGCACAGTTATTCTTCGGCACAAAAAATCCTGAATCAGGTACTGAAAGTAGAAAAACAATTAGGCCGTATCCGTTCTGACCACCAAGGGTATCAATCCCGAATTATTGATGTCGATTTGATTATTTTCGATGATCAGATAATTGACTCAGAAAAGCTGAATATTCCGCATCCGCTAATGCAAAACAGAAAGTTTGTTTTATTGCCCATGCAGGATTTAAAATTGAACTGGAAACATCCGGTTTTTCAAAAAACAGTTGGCGAACTAATTGCTGTTACACCAGATGATAGTTTTTGCACTGTGATCCAGGAATTAAAAAAACCGTTGGAGAAAATTCCGTTGGAGCAATTTAATTATATCGCTTTTGAAGGAAATATTGGTGCCGGAAAAACTACTTTGGCACAAAAAATTGCCGAAGATTTTAATGCAAAAACAGTGTTGGAGCGTTTTGCTGATAATCCGTTTTTGCCAAAATTTTATAAAGACCAAAATCGATATGCATTTCCGTTAGAAATGTCTTTTCTGGCTGATCGCTATCAACAGTTATCTGATGATTTGGCACAATTTGACTTATTTAAAGATTTTGTGATTGCCGATTATCATATTTTTAAGTCACTTATTTTTGCAAAAATAACGCTTGCCGAAGATGAATATCGCCTGTATCGAAATTTATTTGATATTATCTACAAAGAAATGCCTAAGCCGGATTTATATGTTTATTTATATCAGAGTACAGACCGATTGCTTCAGAACATTAAGAAAAGGGGACGAAATTACGAACAAAATATCTCGGCTGATTATTTAGATAAAATCAACAACGGCTATTTGGATTACATTAAATCACAAACGAATTTGAATGTTTTGATAATTGATGTTTCGGATCGTGATTTTGTGAAGAAGCACGAAGATTATCTATTTATTTTGAATGAAATTCAAAGGGTAATTAGATAATTAGAAAATTGTGGCAGTGCTAAAAATATCATACATTTTTTAGAATTATCTAATTATCTAATTGACACATTAACTAATTAATTATCTCTTCAAAGAAAAATGCCCTCTAAATACGGGTGTTTTATCATCAATTTTTAAAGCATACCAATAATCAGAAGCGGGAAGAGGAGCTTTGTTGAAAGTGCCATTCCAACTCATTTTTGATCCCTTTAGCTGCGTTAATAATTTGCCATATTGATCATAAATAGTGATTTGTGCGTCAGGATAATTTTCAATTCCGGTTACTTCCCAAAAATCGTTATATGTATCATTGTTTGGGGTGAAAAAAGGAGGAATAATGAGAACTATAAAGTTTTGAGTTGTTTCATTGATATTACACAGATTATCTTTTGTTCTTACATAAGCCGCTTGTAAACCAGCAGCCACATCAAAAAAAGTATTTGAAGCCTGGTAATTTATTCCGTCAACCGAGTATTCAAAATAATCTGTCACATTTGTCAGATTGATGGTAATGGTTGTATTATTTACCTCAATGTTTTTTAT
>CBFGNY010000206.1:0-7364 GCA_965650235.1 uncultured Flavobacterium sp.
CTGTTCTCTTCCAGCTTCCCCCTTTTATGAAAGCAAATATACCGTTGCTGGAAGCTTTTTTGCAAAAGTTACCAAAAAAAATCCGCTGTGTTTTCGAATTTAGAAATACAGACTGGTACAAACCGGAAGTTTATGACTTGCTCAAAAAATACAATTGTGCCTTTTGCATTTATGAATTAGCAGGACATATTTCGCCTATTCAAATTACCGCCGATTTTATATATCTCAGATTGCATGGTCCCGGTAACAAATATCAGGGAAGTTACTCAGACGAAACCTTACAAAGCTGGGCTGATGAATGCCTGAAATGGTCAAAAACTAAAGATGTCTTCGTCTATTTTGATAATGACGAAAACGGATATGCTGCTTTCAATGCTTTAAAACTTCGTGAATTGACAGAGGGAAAATAAAATTGAAATTTATTATCTCTTTTTCTTTTACAATTCAAATCCCAAACTTTTTTACAAACATGGGAATTATGTAAACATTTCAAATAATTATATAAAAGCCTCCTTGCCAATCAAATTATTTTTGACATATACAAAACAAGGAATAGAAAGAAAAAAATTACAATTACTGTTTTTGTTAAAAATTAAATACGACAAAATGCATATTTAATCGCTATATTGCATCTTGAAAAAAATATTTTTATAAATAAAAGTTTTTTTAACCCTCAAAAATAAAATTACTAATCCTTTAAATATCTTATTATGAAGTATAAAAATATTCTCCAAATTGATGATGATTGTGATGACTGCGAATTTTTTGAACAAGCACTAAAAACAGTTTCAGATGCTACTTACACAGCTGTGAACAATCCTCTTGATGCATTATGCAAATTAATCAATAAAGAAATTAAACCCGATCTCATCTTCATGGATGTCAATATGCCGTTTATGTCTGGTCCTGAACTGTTATCAGAGATTAAAAAAAGAAAGGTTATAAAAAACATTCCTGTAATTTTATTATCGACAGCGCCATTGCAATCAAAAAATCAGACAAAAATTTTGGGAGCCAAAGATTATCTGGTTAAGCCAAATACTTTTAATGAACTTAAAAATCTAATACAAAAAAGTATAATATAACTCTACTTCTCTTTTGACTTCTATAAAATGTTTTTTTTAGGGAAAATGTAAAATCAGATTTGATATTTATTATTAACTAAATGTAAAACCATGAAATTAATTGATACCAGAACCCATGGATATCTCGATTATATTATGGGAATTTTTCTTGTCGTTGCCCCTCTCGTCTTTCATCTTAACCGCACAGGTCCTGAAGGCTTCATTTTTTACGTACTTGGTGCTACCTTATTCGTCTATAGTATTCTAACTAATTATGAATTAGGCCTTTTAAAAATAATTTCAATAAAAGCTCATTTGTTTCTCGATATCATTTCAGGGGTTTTTCTTGCCGCTTCGCCCTGGATACTTGGTTTTGCAGATAAGGTTTATCTGCCGCATTTAATTTTGGGGCTCCTTGAAATTGGCGCAGGTTTAATGACAAGCTCGAAACCGCAAACAGCTATTTAGTACTAAATAAAGCTGCCTTTTTGGGCAGCTTTGCATTTATATCAAAATCAAAACAATCGGAGCAATAAGTTATGAAAATAAAACAATCTTTCTTAACAATAGTAAACATGTCTTTTCTTGAACTTAAACTGCTTAATGCTGTCAAAAATTGTAAAATTACAAACCAACTAAACAAAATACTTTGTATAGCAATAATCATGTGCAGCTTAAATGGATATTGTTGTATCAATTGTAATAAAGAAGCTCAACAAGCCATAAACGAAAGTATTTATACCAATATTTTTGTTATGTTTTCTGCTTTTATTGCATTAACACTAGCCGTCTTATTATTGAGTTATCTTTCTGTCAAAAATTACAATACTTTTTCAAGTCAAATGATAAATCCGGGTAAATCATCTATTCCACTGGTATCTGCATCGATGGTCCTGGGAATTGGAATAGGAGGATTTGCTGATGGCATTATTTTTCATCAGATTCTACAGTGGCATGAGATGCTTTCAAACAAATTTCCGCCAGACACCTTAGTCCAAAAAAGCATGAATATGTTTTGGGATGGAATTTTTCATCTTTTTACTTTATTAGCAACAATTGTTGGGGTTTATTTACTTTGGAGACTATTCAAAAAAGACAATATAAACGCTTCAGGGTATCTTTTTACCGGAGGAATACTGGCTGGCTGGGGACTATTCAATTTAATTGAAGGAATTATAAACCATCATATCCTTAAAATTCATAATGTTAGAGAACTAGTAGCAAATAAAGATCTTTGGAATTATGGTTTTTTATTTTTGGGAGTTCTTCTGCTGATTACCGGTTGGCTAATAATCCAAAAAGGAAAAAATAAAACCCTGATTTAATATTTTTAAGCACTTTTAGCATCATCAGCTGCATTATCTGATAACTTTATCACTAAGGATTTAAGGCGGTTTATGTGTTCGCCAATATCAGCAATTCTATTTTCAAGCGATGAAATGGCCGAATCATTCGGATTGCCATTCTTACGCCCTGCCAACAATAAGAGCATGCTTCGCTTTTCTTCAAGCATTCTGATCGATACCCAAATGGACTCTTCGATTTGCATATCCTGAAGTTCATAAAGCAATTTTTCAGTATAAACATGTCCTGTATGGCATCTGTATCTGTGTGTAGGATCATTTTTCACCTCCCACAATCCTCCGCCACAATCCGGGCAGGCAAAATGACTACGGTTAGCTATTTTTTTAAGCTCATTTATATCACTCATAAGTTTTTCGGTTATATCTGCCTCAACTTTCAACTCGTCCGGGATAGCGATTTGTGGAGGAAGCGGTCTACTTAAAATGTCCTGTATAATAATGGGGATTTCTTCCAGATCAGCCATATAATCTACCTCAATTCTTTTTAAAACACTTCGTGGCATATCCGAATATTCAGCTTCTAATGGATTTTGTACAATACAAAGACCTCCACAGCTTTTAATAGCATACATGCCCGAAGTGCCATCCTGAAGCATGCCCGTAAGAATAATGCCTATTGTCTTATTTCCAAAATGAACAGCTGCTGAACGAAAAAGAACATCAATAGAAGGCCTGTATTTATTTTCTTCAGGCCCCTGGTTGAGACGCATAATGCCGCACTTACCAATAAATGATGTTCGGGCTGTGCCAAATAAATTATTCCTTTTTCAATGTCCGTTCTATCCTTAGCAACCAGACATTTTAATGTTGTATGTCTTTGAAATATTTCTACAATGTTTTCAGCACTGGATTTTTTGGATACATGAAGTACAATCATAATTGCAGCATCAATTGTCTCCGGAAAACCTTCAATTAGTTTTACAATTGCCTTGATACCGCCAGCTGATGCACCTATAACAATAAGATTTCTAATTTGACTCATTCTTTTACTTTTAAAATTTATATATTAAGTATAAAGATTGAATTCTAATTCAGGTAGTTTCTTTTTAGAATTCATCTTTAATAAAATTATTGCCATGGATCCAATACTACTTTAACACAGCCGTCTTCACGCTTTTTGAAAATATCATATGCATGCGAAATTTTCGACAAAGGCAGTCTGTGGGTAATGATATCGTCCAGCCTCACTTTTCCCTGAATTACAAATTCTAAAAGCTTGTCTATATATTTGTGTGCTGGTGCCTGTCCTCCTTTAAGAATTATTCCTTTGTCGAAGAATTGACCAAGAGGAAAATTATCATAATTTACCGGATAAACACCTAAAACAGAAACAATACCGCTTCGTCTCACGGCACTCATACAGGCTTCAAGAACTTTTGTTGATCCTTTTTCAAAATTAACTGTTGCTTTTACGCGATCTGCAAAACTACGATCCGGCTCAAAACCTACAGCATCAATACATACATCTGCTCCACGTCCATGAGTTAAATCCCGAATTTGTTCTACGACATCCTTAGCACCATCTTCCCAAAGTATAGTCGTTGCATTAGTTGTTGCTTTTGCTTTGTCAAGCCTGTATTGCAGCGTATCCACAATAATTACCTGTGCTGCGCCCCGCAGCCAGGCACTTTTGGCAGCCATTAAACCTACGGGACCTGAACCAAATATGGCTACAGTCTCGCCTCCCTTTACTTCTCCCCAATCAACTCCTGTATATCCGGTCGGAAAAATATCTGTCAGAAAAAGAACTTCTTCGTCTGTTAAATTATCAGGAACCATTCTTGGACCATGATTAGCATAAGGCACACGAACATATTGTGCCTGACCACCATCATATCCTCCATAAAGGTCTGTATAACCAAAAAGTGCCCCTCCTTTTTCTGTGAGAATTCCTCCTTCGGGACCATAATGTTCCGGATTACTGTGTTCGCAGTTCCCGGGAACATCATGATTGCAGAAAAAACAATTTCCACATGCGATTGGAAAAGGAACCACAACCCGATCACCTCTTTTAAGATGCGTAACCGCAGAGCCTGTTTCTTCTACTATTCCCATAAATTCATGTCCTAAAACCATTGGTCTGGGCTGAGGCAATCCCCCAGAATAAATATGAAGATCGGAACCGCAAATGGCAGTAGAGGTTACTTTTAAAATAATATCATCCTTTTTCTTTTAGTTTAGGATCATCAACTGTGTCATATTGTATAGATCCCGGTCCGTGAATAACTGCTGCTTTCATATATAAGATTTTAAAATTTAAAAGAATCTAAGTAACTACTATTAAAGCATTTAGATTTACATTATTTATCTAAATTCTTACATTTAATACACAACTGGCAATCATATAAAATTTATCATTAAAATTGTAAGAATAGAATATTTGAGCATAGTAGCTTTGATATCAACAACTTAAGATGCTTTTTATTTAAGCATCCATACTCCCGTTTTTTCTATAAATTTTAAAAATTACATTATGGATGAATCACACAATACTCTAAAAAATTCCAGTATAACTTCAGGCGAAAATGTTTCATTTTGGATTGATTCCACACCAATTATTTCCTATGATACCCCAACTCAGGACATTCAGACAGAAGTACTTATTATTGGAGGCGGAATTGCAGGACTTACCACCGCTTATAAATTACTCAAAGCTGGCAAAAAAGTAGTCCTGGTTGAAGATGGCTTTCTGGGCAGTGGCGAAACCGGACGAACAACAGCACATTTAACCTGCGCTTTGGATGATCGTTATTATTTTCTTGAAAACACATTTGGAGAAGAAGCTGCAAAATTAGCTGCCGAAAGTCACGCTGCTGCTATAGATGAAATCGAAAAAATTGTTACTAATTTAAATATCGATTGTTCCTTTAAAAGGGTAAACGGTTATTTGTTTCTGCATCCTACTGATAAGGAAGAAAGCTTAGAGAAGGAATTTAAAGCAACGCAAAAGGCAGGATTACGGACTACTTTGCTAAAAGCAATTCCGGCATTAGCGAACTGCGAAAAACAGCCTTGTGTGGCTTTTAGCAATCAGGCTCAATTTCATGTTTTACAATATCTAAAAGGGCTGGCTGATGCTGTTATTTCGCTTGGCGGAATTATTTATACAGAAGCCCATGCAGAAGATATTACTAAAAAGGGTGCAAAAGTAAACGGTTATACTTTTTCTGCAGATCATATAGTAGTCGCCACCAACACTCCTATTAATGATATTGTAACCATGCACACGAAACAGCATGCGTACAGGACTTATGTTATTGCAGGCAAAATTCCGAAAGGGCGACTTCCCTATTCTCTTTGGTGGGACACGGGCGATCAGCAATCAAAATGGGTTTCGCAACCTTATCATTATGTACGTTTGGAAAGTTATGACGATAAATATGATTTACTGATTTCAGGAGGTGAAGACCACAAAACAGGTCAGGCAGATGAAGAGGGTATTCCGGAAACGGCTCGATACGACAGGCTCGAAGCATGGACAAGAAATTATTTTCCTATGCTGGAGGACGACCTCACTTACAGATGGTCTGGGCAGGTCATGGAGCCTGTTGATTCCTTAGGTTTCATGGGGAAAAATCCGGGAGATGACAACATTTATATCATAACGGGAGACTCAGGAAATGGTATGACCCATACTACAATTGGCGCCATGATTATCTGTGACAGTATAATGGGAATTAAAAATAAATGGGAAGATTTATACAGTCCTTCCAGAATTACCCTGAAAACGACAGGCGATTTTATTAAGGAAGCTGGTAATATGGCTTCGCAATACCTGGATTGGATAAGCGGATCTGATTTAAAAAACACAGCCGATTTACCCGCCGGAGAAGGTGCCATTCTTTCTTCAGGATTAAAAAAAATTGCTGTTTATCGTGATTATGATAATACTTTAAAAGCCTTTTCTGCAGTTTGTCCTCATTTAGGATGCATCGTGCAATGGAACAATGATGAAAAATCTTTTGACTGCCCATGCCACGGTTCACGCTTTGATGCGGAAGGAACTGTAATCAACGGTCCTTCAGAAACAGATTTAAGTAAAATTCACATCAAATAAAATATGAAAGCGATTATACTTTTGGCTACCTTAAAAAAACAAGGACGCTCCAATACCGAAACATTAGTGGATTTTTTATTGCCACAACTTACCAAACAAAATATTGAATGCGAAGTAATAAAACTCGCCAATCATCATATTGTTCCCGGAACTTTTACACACATGGATGTTGAAGATGACTGGCCTGCTATTTATAACAAAATTCTGGAAGCACAAATTATTTTGTTTGCAACTCCTATTTGGTGGAATAATCATTCATCTGAACTTCAAAGATGTATCGAGCGGCTTGATGAAGTATATGATATCATTCTTTCAGGAAAAGATTCTCCGCTTGACGGTAAAATTGGTGGTGTAATTGTAACAGGAGATTCAGATGGTGTTGAGCATATTACAGGAAATATTGCCAATTTTTTCTGCAGCATCGGTGTCACAGTTCCGCCCTACACATCGCTTGGTGTTATTTGGGAAGGCCATTCAAAGGATTCAAAAAAGACAAAAGCACAAGTCCTTAAATATTACAAGGATAATTATGCCGAGGATGCTGTCGCAATGGCAGAATCTTTAAAGAAGGCAGGGAAATAAATTACATCACACTTACAATTATTTATTGTTTGAGGATTCTTAAAATTCTCAAACGGAGTTCCCTTTTGCCTTTCATAATCTGGATCAAAAAAAGACAAAAACTGTAAATTATGTAACTCCAAAAGTTTTATTTGTAAGAAATTATCTCCCTCTGAATATACATTTGTAAACCAAATTAATCAATTGGCTCAATTACAGTAATTATTACCTACAAAACATTACAAAAAATATTAAAATTAAAACGCCATGATAGAAAAGATAAAAGATGTAAAGAAAAATACACTAAAAAAAATAAAT
>CBFGNY010000207.1:0-7219 GCA_965650235.1 uncultured Flavobacterium sp.
TATAACATAATAATTAAAATATAAATTCAAATAATTAAAACAATTTACCCATAACCCTAAACCAATAACCCTTAACCCTTAACCCTTAACCCTTAACCTATAACCCTTAACCCTTAACCTTTAAACAAAAAAAAATGAAAAGAATAACAGTCTTTTGCGGATCAAGTTTTGGTAATGAAGAAATATACAAAGAGCAGGCAGCTTTACTTGGCGAAACATTGGCAAAACAAAATATCGAATTGGTTTATGGCGGCGCCAATGTTGGACTCATGGGAGCCGTAGCAGATGCTGTATTAAGCAAAGGTGGAAAAGTAATTGGTGTCCTGCCTAATTTTTTGAGATCAAAAGAGATTGCACATCAGGGCTTAACCGAACTTATTTTGGTTGAAAGCATGCATGAAAGGAAAACCAAAATGAATGATTTGTGCGATGGCGTTATTGCACTTCCGGGTGGCTTTGGAACGCTGGAAGAACTTTTCGAAATGATTACCTGGGCTCAATTAGGACTTCATAAAAAGCCAATCGCTATTTTGAATATTAATGGTTTTTACGATTCCCTTGTACAATTGACAGAAGTCATGGTTGAAAAAGGCTTTCTGAAAGAAATCAATCAGCAAATGCTTTTGGTAAGCAACAACATTGATGACTTATTGTACAAAATGAATAATTATACAGCTCCAACAGTTGGAAAATGGATTGATAAGGAAGAAGTCTGATTTTTTTGCCAGTCTGAATTCTATTTTTAACATAATTTCCAGAATAACTTTCTTATCTTGTCGTTCCAAAAAAAAATCTGAAATTTTATCTATTACAAAATGAAACATTTTAAAGCCTGTTATCTTTTATTAACCTTTATTTTATTTACAAATTTTACTAACGCTCAAAAAACGGATACGGGAAACTGGTTTATTTATTTTGGAAATCAGGCTATAGACAAAAAATGGAACTGGCATAACGAAGTACAATATCGAAATTATAATTTTGCCGGTGATACACAACAATTATTATTAAGAACGGGAATTGGATATAACCTGACTGAAAACAATAATAATATCTTATTAGGTTACGGTTTTATTAATTCACAAAATTACATACCCGGAACAGATGATAAGGCACAAAATAACGAGCATCGCATTTATCAGCAATTTATTACACGTCAAAATTTTGGCAGATTTTATCTGCAGCACCGCTATCGAGTTGAGGAACGTTTTTTAGAAGATGATTTTAAAATGCGTTTTCGTTATTTCTTAGCTTTGAATGTTCCTCTAAATAAGCCTAAATTAGAAGATAATGCTTTTTATATTTCGGCATATAACGAAATTTTCCTAAATGCAGATTCACCTGTTTTTGATCGTAATCGCCTTTATGGGGCATTAGGATATGTGATTAACAAAAATTTCAGGGTTGAAGCAGGTTTTATGAGACAAATTCAGGAAAAAACAGGCCGCAATCAATTTCAAATCGTGATATTTAACAATATCCCTTTTAGCAGCAGTAAATAAAATTTAATTCTGTATAATATGGCAGCAGTAAATAATAATTTTGCAAAAGCCGAAATGCTGATCAGGAAGCCCGTTTCAGAAGTTTTTCAGGCATTTATTAATCCTGAAATTACAAGCAAATTTTGGTTTACCAAAGGATCGGACAAATTAGAAGAAGGAAAATCGACTGTATGGACCTGGGAGATGTATGGTTTTTCGCTTACCGTTTTAACCAAAGTAATAGAAAAAAACAAACGGATTGTAATTGAATGGGAAATAAAGATGAAGAAACCATTGTTGAATGGGTTTTCAATCCTTTGGATGAAAAAGAAACTTTTGTGAGCATTACAAATTCTAATTTTCAGGGAGAAGCTGATAAAATACTTTCCGAAGTTCGAAATTCTACAGAAGGTTTTACACTGGTTTTGGCAGGAGCCAAAGCTTTTTTAGAACATCAGATTCAATTGAATTTAGTATTAGACAGATTTCCACAAGGTCTCAGTTAATCATTCTGAAAATAAATTGTCATGACAGCTATTCCCATTCCAAAACCTGCAAATATTGATGAATACATTGGTGGTTTTCCAAATGATGTTCAGGAAATTTTAGAAAAAATCAGAATGACTATTCAAAAAGCTGCTCCTGATGCCAAAGAAAAAATCAGTTATTCGATGCCTGCTTTTGAACAAAACGGAATCATTGTTTATTTTGCCGCTTATAAAAATCATATTGGACTTTATGCATTGCCAAGCGGCCATTCAGAATTTAAAGAGGCACTTTCAAAATATAAATCAGGCAAAGGTTCTGTACAATTTCCTTTAAACCAGCCAATGCCTTTCGATTTAATTACCAAAATTGTAAAATTCAGAGTACAGGAAAATCTTGAAAAAGTAAAAAATAAATAATCAAATATGAATTTATCTGAACATTATAATGAGCTTTTCAAAACATCATCAGAACTCATTCTATCTGAAAATTATACAATAGACTCTAAAATTAATGACGATTCAGATAAAAGATTTGGTATCACCTTGCTTGCTCGTCCCACCAAAGAAATCAAGGACAATATACAGCTGTTTATACAAGAATTTAAAAAAACAGAACCAGAGCAGTACTATTATCCCAACGCTGATATTCATATAACCATTATGTCTATTATATCGTGTACAGAAGGATTTACTTTGGATAAATTTTCTACATCAGCATATGTTGAAATCATTGAAAAGAGCCTCGTAGATATAAATAAAATTGAGATTGAGTACCGGGGTGTTACGTTGTCGCCTTCAGCCATAATGATTCAGGGTTTTATATCTGATGATTCATTAAATGTTCTGCGGGACAAGCTTCGTGATTATTTCAAAAATTCATCCTTAACACAGAGTATCGACAGCCGTTATAGTATCAGCACAGCCCATTCTACGGTGATGCGTTTTCAGAAAAAATTAAAAAATCCTACCAAACTAATAAAAGTCATTGAGAAATTCAGGAACCATGCTTTTGGGAAATTTACAGTTGAAAAGATTGAATTGGTTTATAATGACTGGTATCAGCGTGAAGAAAACACTATTAATCTGTGTGATCTTTATCTAAAGTCTTTTTAATGACCTTATCCTTTTTTCAAAATATTCCCTAAGCCTTTACTTATTTGCTCAATCGCTTCAAGACCTTTTGTTAACGGAGCTGCGGTAAAATCTTCATATGCATCCATAGAAGTTACTTTATTGTCGTCTTGCGGATAAACTAAAATAAGATTGTTTTCGCTGAATGATTTTTCAAATTTCTGGGGCAATTTATCAAAGATTGACTGGTAAGAAATTGATCCTTTTCTGGATAAATTAAACACAATCAAATCAGTTGGTTTTATTTCATCTGAAATAGCTTCAAAATCATCCCAATCAAGAATGCTTTTAAAACCTAATTTGGCATTCAGTTTAAGAGTATTTGCTATTTGCTGAATGGACTGATGTGTTTTATACTCTGCGTAAATCACAATCTGAGTACTTAATTCCTGCGATAACCTGCATATTTTTTGGATGAGCGGAGGAAATCCAATTCCTCTTTCAGAAAAAGGCGGACAAATAAAAACCAATCTTTTTTCTTCAATAAATGTTTTTTGAAACCTGCAGATAAACAAGGTTTTATCTACGTTATTGATAATAGAGTCTACATTTTCCCCAAAAATTTTGTCCAGAAAGCCGGTTTTTCTTGGCCATCCAATAATCACAATATCCGACATGATTTCCTTAGAGGTGCGTGCAATTCCACTTGCGGGGTTATGGTCTATTCTGGCAATTGTATTAATTTTTATTTCAGAAGCAGATCCTTGAATGATAAATTTATCAACCGCTTTTTGGTACTTTAAAATATTAATTTCAGCCTGATCGTTATTCGGGACAATAGTTAATAAAGTTACCGGATTGGCAGATTTTTTATCTTTTATCAAAAGTGCAAAATCCAATAAAGGCTCTGTTGCAGATGTTTTTGCCAGCGGAATCAAAATGTGTTCATCTAAGATCTGATTCTTTGTGGCATCTCCTGGAGAAACTTCTTCCTCACAGATTGCAATTTTTTTAGCTGCTTTTTCAGTAGCAAAAGAAGCCACGATACAGGTAACCAATATTAAAATAATAGTTCCGTTTAATATATTTTCATCAAGGATTTTTGCTTTAAACCCAACTAAAATAACGGCCAGAGTTGCTGCTGCGTGAGCACCGCTTAGTCCGAAAATTAATTGCCTTTCGGTTTTCGTATATTTAAAAACGATCTGAGTAAAAAATGCCGCAATCCATTTCCCAAAAATAGCCACAACACTCAGTGTTCCAGCCACAATTAGAGCTGTCGGACCGCTTAATATTACACTTACATCTACCAGCATTCCGACAGAAATAAGAAAAAACGGAATGAATAAGGAATTACCAATAAATTCAATCCTGTTCATTAAAGCCGATGAATGCGGGATTAACGGATTTAAAGCCAGACCGGCAACGAAAGCACCAATGATAGGCTCCACTCCTGCTACCTCAGCTAAAAATGCAGCAAAAAAAACGACTGAAAGTACAAAAATATAATGGGCATGTTTTTCACTTTCGAGCTTTTTAAAGAACCATTTAGCAATTCTTGGAATCAATAAAAACATAATTGCTGAAAAAATCGCCAACGAAACCCCTAATTTAATCCAGAAAGCCTGGTTTAAATTTCCCTCACTGCTTCCCATAATTACCGCCAAAATAATCAAAACAGCTGTATCAGTCAAAATCGTTCCTCCAACGGTTATCGCAACAGCCTGGTTTTTCGCAATCCCTAATTTACTCACAATAGGATAAGCAACCAGAGTATGGGTTGCAAACATACTTGCTGTTAAAAAACTGGCATTAAAATCGTATTGTAATAGATAAAAACAAACCGGAAATCCAATTGTAAGTGGAAAAATAAAGGTGAAAAAGCCGAATAACAAACTTTTATTTTTATTGGCCTTGAACTCATTCATATCAAGTTCTAAACCCGCAATAAACATGATATAAAGTAATCCTATGGTAGAAAACAAATCGACTGCAGAATTTTTAGCCAAAATATTAAGTCCATGAGGACCTATGACAACACCTGAAATAATCAAACCAATAATTCCGGGAATATTAATTTTTTTCAGTAAGATAGGTGATAATAAAATAATGAATAGTATCAACGAAAAAATCAATACTGGATTGCTAAGTGGCAATTCAAATTCATGTATTAAATGCCTGAAAAATTCTATCATGTCGTGTTTTTTATCTGCTTTATTTTATCAACTGCTCAAAAGACATTGCCGAAATTCAAATTATTATAAATCCAATCTCAAATTTATTCGACTACCCAAAAAAACATTAATTTCAGTTTCTTTCGATACAAAAATACCTAAAATGACCGAACTATTTTATTAAAGTCCTGCATTAAGCAATTAATTTTATTTCATTGACAAATCTTTAATATTTAATATATTTTTTAACAAAAGTGCAACATTAACAAATAATAGCGAAACTTCTTTGCATTATTCAATTATCTTTGTTTAATAAAAAATTGGATAATGGTAGAATGTATCTCTGTTTTTGATATGCTTAAAATCGGGGTTGGGCCATCGAGTTCGCATACACTTGGCCCCTGGCGGGCAGCTGAACGTTTTTTAGAAGAGTTAAAAAACCAATCTATATTAGAAGAGATTACCAGGGTAAGGATTGACCTATATGGTTCACTTTCATTAACCGGTAAAGGTCATGCCACTGATCTAGCTGTTATGCTGGGGTTAAGCGGTCAGGATCCGGAATATATTCCAGTCGAAAATATTGCAGGTATTATCAAAACTATTCAAGACAAAAAAGAGATTATTTTGGGCAACCAGATTACAATTCCGTTTTACTTTCTTCAGGACATTGTTTTCAATAAGGACTTTCTCCCTTTCCACGCAAATGGTTTAAAATTTGCAGCTTATAAAGCCGATGATACAGAATATGAATCTACTTTTTATTCTATCGGAGGAGGCTTTGTAATTAAAGAAGAACGTACCAATGCCAAAATAAAAGAGGAGATAAAATGTGCCTTTCCATTTATGATCGATAATGCAAATGATCTGTTGAAATATTGCATCGACGAGAATAAGAAGGTATCAGAGATCGTGTATGAAAACGAAAAATCAATGCGACCTGAGGAAGAAATCCATTCAGAATTAATGCGTATCTGGCATACGATGTTAGAATGCATGTATATTGGCTGTCATTCTGAAGGCATTTTGCCCGGCGGCTTAAATGTTCGCAGGAGGGCTTTTGATATGCATCAGAATTTAATTGGTTTGTCAAATTATAATGATCCGCAATCCTGGCTGGCAGAAATCAGAAAAACGGAAGTGAAATTTCGTCAAATCTTAAAATGGGTTAGTTGTTTTGCACTTGCCGTGAATGAAGTCAACGCTTCTTTAGGCCGTGTGGTTACTGCACCTACAAACGGAAGCGCAGGCGTTATTCCGGCCGTATTAATGTATTATCTGGTAATTGAAAACCATAATGCCGGCGAAAAGGAAATCAAACAATTTTTGATGGTTGCCGGCGAAATTGGAAGTATTTTCAAAAAAGGATCTACTATTTCTGCTGCAATGGGAGGCTGCCAGGCAGAGATTGGCGTTTCGTCATCGATGGCTGCGGCGGCACTTTGTGAATTGATGGGCGGCACTTCTGCACAGGTTTTAATGGCGGCAGAAATTGCAATGGAACACCATCTTGGCTTAACCTGTGACCCGATTGGCGGATTAGTTCAGATTCCGTGCATAGAAAGAAATACAATGGGTGCCATAAAAGCCATAAATGCAGCCGAATTAGCTTTAGAAACTGATTCTAAAAATGCAAAGGTACCCTTAGACAAAGTTGTCAATACAATGTGGGAAACGGCAAAAGATATGAACTCAAAATACAAAGAAACCTCTGAAGGGGGGTTGGCAATTGCGGTAAATATGGCAGATTGTTAGTATAATATTGCTTAATTTTGCGGGAAAAATTTCGTTTTAAAAGAAAATCACTTTAAAACTATTCAAAAAAACTAAAAAAGTATCAATGTCAACAGCAAAAAAAGATTATAAAAGAATCACTACCAAGTCTTTAATTGAAATGAAAAGTCACGGAGAAAAAATTTCTATGTTAACGGCTTACGATTTTACGATGGCAAAAATTGTTGATACTGCAGGTGTCGATGTAATTTTAGTAGGAGATTCGGCTTCG
>CBFGNY010000208.1:0-7125 GCA_965650235.1 uncultured Flavobacterium sp.
AATTGAAAAAAATATTTTGTTATTGTTGCTTTTTCAGAATCGGATAATTCTTTTTTTTCAAAATTTAAAAAATAATCATTAACTCTTTTTTCTGCATTTTCTATTTGTACAATATTAAGCTTATGCCTAATTCCAGAAGTAAAGGATTCGATGGTGATACTGCCATCAAAAGTAGATAGCATTAAATGATTTTTCAAATCGCTTGTTAAATTCAAAACTGAATTTTTGCTTTTTCGGTATTCCTTATTTATGATATCTTTTACTCTATCTACAGGAGTAATGTTTTGACTTCCTTTTTTTTGTGAAAATTTATTACGGAGTGTATCTTCTAAATAAATATGGTCACCTTCTTCGGAGTATAGATTTCTGTCTAATCCAATTATTGTTGGATTAGGAAATGTTGAAATTAAGTCCCAGGTTTTCTTTTCCCTGGAATCAGGTGTCATTTTAGAATAATTAAACCATAAATTTTCTTTTAACACTTCATCATTTCTAATTTCACTTGGTTTTATTGAAATTTTTACTATTAGTGGACTATAAGTTTCATTAGCAGTTTTAATAGTGTAACTAAATGAAGTCTTGTTATGTTTACATATTATTTCATAAGCAACTTCTTTAACTTTAAATTTAAGATTAATTAGTTTAAATTCTGTAATACATAAATCTGCAATTGAGGGCTTAATTATCCAATTTAAAATATTTAATATACTTGTCTTTCCAGATCCATTAATTCCTACAAGCATTGTCAAATCTTCGTTAAAATCTATTTCTTTATTTATATAGCCATAAAGATCAACTACTTTTAATTTTTCTATTTGCATTTTAATCTTGTTATTTGTTTGTATGAGTTAGCTTAGAGTTTGACTTATTATTGTTTCAATTTTCATAATTTTTATTTGAACGAGTGACTTAGTGTTCTTATGTATAATTTTTAAATATGACAAATCGGTTTATTAATTTATTCAAATATATAAATTAACAACGACATCTGATAAAATCATTTTTCCAACACAACTTGTTTTTAATTTACTTTTATTAATGAAAACCGTAAAGCCTTCTTCTTAAACCAAAACCCCATAGCCCTGATAGCAGCGACATCCTTTTTAGGCAAACGAAAATAGCTGAATTCAACCCTAAACAATCTGCCTAAAAAGATATAGCGAATAGCAGGAATCAGCTCCTAAAAAAGATCATATTTCCACCAAATAATCTTAAGAAAAAAAGCCTAAAAAACTCAAAAAGTTAATGATAGAATTTTCAACAAAAATTTTGTAATTTTGCAGTCCAATAAAAAGGAATTAAGATGTTAGATAGACTTCAAATAGTAAAACAGCGTTTTGACGAGATTTCGGATTTGATTATCCAGCCGGATGTTATTTCTGATCAGAAACGTTATGTGCAATTGAATCAAGAATACAAAAACCTGAAAGCATTGGCTGAAAAGCGTGATGAATACGTGCTTTTGATGGCTAATATAGAAGAGGCAAACGAAATTATTGCGGACGGAAGTGATGCTGATATGACCGAAATGGCCAAAATGCAACTAGACGAAGCTAAAGAAAGATTGCCGGAACTGGAGGAAGAAATCAAATTTATGTTGATTCCTAAAGATCCTGAAGATGCTAAAAACGTGATGGTCGAGATTCGTGCCGGAACGGGTGGGGATGAAGCGAGTATTTTTGCCGGTGATTTGTTCAGAATGTATACTAAATATTGTGAGAACCAAGGCTGGAGAACTTCGGTTGTGGATATGAACGAAGGAACTTCGGGAGGTTTTAAAGAGGTTATTTTTGAGGTTACCGGAGAAGATGTTTACGGAACTTTGAAGTTTGAAGCAGGTGTTCACCGTGTTCAGCGTGTTCCTCAGACAGAAACTCAGGGTCGTGTGCATACATCGGCAGCAACAGTTATGGTTTTACCGGAAGCAGAAGAGTTTGATGTACAGATTGATATGAACGATGTTCGTGTTGATTTCTTCTGTTCATCAGGACCTGGAGGACAATCGGTAAATACAACGAAATCGGCTGTACGTTTAACGCACATTCCAACCGGATTGGTGGCGCAATGTCAGGATCAGAAATCACAGCATAAAAATAAAGACAAAGCGTTGACGGTTTTACGTTCTCGTTTATACGAACAGGAATTGGCCAAAAAAGAAGCTGAAGATGCTACAAAACGTACCTCTCAGGTAAGCTCTGGTGACCGTTCGGCTAAGATTCGTACCTACAACTATGCGCAGGGTCGTGTAACAGATCATAGAGTTGGTTTGACTTTGTACGATTTAGGAAATATTATGAATGGTGATATTCAGAAAATTGTTGCCGAGTTACAATTGGTAAACAATATGGAAAAACTGAAGGAAGCGTCTGAGGTATTTTAATCTAAGTTACTAAGACATTAAGTTTAGAATTAAAAAGAATAAAGAGAATAAAAAAATCCGGACTTAAATGTAAGTCCGGATTTTTTTGCATCAAAAAAGCAAAGCTCGCTAATGCAAACTTTGCTTTTTCTTCTAAGGCTCTGTTAAGAAAACAGAGATTTATAGGGAAGGTATTAATTGATTAACCGTTTGTTTATAAAACGTATAATGCTAAATTAGATACCTAGAAATACTCGTGTGAATTCGAAACATTTATATAGGTTTGAGTAAATGTGAACCCCATTTTTGATTATTATTTCGTTTATCTTTTCCATAATAGCTAAGTTTTAAACATTACTCTTCGAATGATCCTTCATGTGAGTCCCTTACTTCGGTTTCATGATGTTCTGGTGGTTTTGCAACCAGAGTTGTTACGGCAAGCTGTAATAGTGATCCAAAAATGTTTTTAAACGTCGAGTCGGTTTTTCCTACTACAAGTTTTTTTGCCAGGTAACCTATTCCAATACTTATGGCTGATTGGGCAATATCACTCTTAAAACCAATTGCTTCATTGATTTCCTGAACTGTATTGCGAATGAGATTAAGAGGTTTTAAATTTTCTTTAATTTCATCAATCTCATCTTTAATTGCGCACCATTCTCTATCTTGTTGATCCTCTAAAAGTTTAATTCTCTGATTTAATGAATCAATAGTATAAATAGTTTCCATAAAGTCTTTTTTTATCAATATTAAATCAGTTTTTAGAGTCTTTTAAAATATTTGAAATAATCATATTTCCAATTGGTGTTTTAATCAGCTTATGCTGCGTTTTATGTAATACAATAGCAACGATTAAATAAAACAGCGCTATTATAAAAAAACCGTAATAATACTCACCAAGTTCTTTTCCAATCCATAAACTAAGTCCAATATTCAGGAAGAGGGTAAAAAATGCAACAACAATTCCAACCGCTATCCGTGATGTTAATGTTGATAAAACATCTGCAGTAGCTGATACTGTTTTGAGTTTAATAAGTTCTAAACTCGTTTTAGTATAGTTTTCTGCTTTTTCGTACATATTAAGGTTGTCGTTTGTTGTTGCATTAGTTTCCATGATATTTGGTATTTTTTATGGTTGAAAAAATTCACTTTTTAATAGTTCGTTTTTACAGTTTTTGCTTCATCTTTCATAGAATTGAAGTCGTCTTTTACCTGATTGAATTTTGCTTTTCCTTCATCGATAATATCTTTACCATTAGTACTTAGCGTACTCACAATTCCATCAAATTTGTCTTTTATGGAACCTTTTAAATTATCTCCGTAATCTTTCGATTTGTCTTTGATTTTTTTTCTGGTTTCTGACCCTTTATCCGGAGCAAATAATACTCCTAAAAATGCTCCTGCCGCTGCGGCTCCTAAAATTCCTAAAATTGTGCTACTAGTTTTCATAATATTTGATTTAAAAGATTAATATAATTTATTTAATAATGTTTGATTTTTAAATTCCGCGACCTTTAATAAGTCTGAAAAGAATTGCAATAATGGCAATTACCAATAAGATGTGGATAATACTTCCTGCACTGTATACAAAGAACCCTAAAGCCCAAAGAATAACTAAGATTACTGCAATTGTGTATAATAAATTTGACATGATTATATTATTTATGGTTAATAATTAATTGTTAGTTTAATTTATATGCTAGATATAAACTTAAGTTGCTGTTTTTTGCATCAGGAAAAGTAACTCCATCTCTTTCTTTACCAATAGGTGTTAATCCGTAGTTATAACGTAAACCTATGCTTATTGGATTAAAATCAACTCCAACTCCTGCTGATAAACCGGCATCAAATCTTTCAAAGTCATCTGCATCTAAATCTTCTTCAAAGTCAAGTCCATCACCACCTTCTGTATCATTTGATACTTTTGCGTTAACTAAGTAAGATGCATAACCACCTACGTGTATATTGAAATTTTCAGTTAGATTAAATCTTACTAATAATGGAACTTCTACATAACCAAGTTTAAACTTAGATGTTCCACTCAAAATGTCACTGTTGTACTCTAGTTCAGCACCTTTGGTAGTGTATAAAATCTCAGGTTGAATAAAGATGTTATCCGCAATTGGAAAAGCTGCAAAAACCCCGGCATTAAATCCCCAAAGTGCATTGTTGTCATCGACATCGTCAGAATATAAGTTTGACATATTTACACCCCCTTTAATACCGAATTCTGGTCCTACAACTGTACTGCTTTGTGCAGATACTATCTCAAATGAAGTCATCATAAAAAGGGCTAAGGCGTATAAAAAATTTGATTGCTTTTTCATGTTTAAAAATTTTTAGTTAATAATTCTGATTGTTTAATTGATTTCTTTTTTAATTTTTTCTGTTTCTCTTAAAAACTCATATTGTTTTGGTAAATAATGCGCAACTAATTTTAGCACTGTTGTGTCATTTGTTTCTTTCGCGATAGATTCAAATAATTTTATCATTTCTGATAAAGATTTTATGACAGAATTCAGATATGCCTTGTCAAAATCAACATCTTTTTTATTAACAAGCTCGTATAAATCTTTATTCGAGACTGTCGTGTTTATTTCGTTGATTATAATGAGTTTTTGAATAGCTATCTTATTAATCTCCTGCAGGAACATGTTTTGACTGCTTTCTAATTTATTGCTGACAATTTTTATTGAGTTATGTAAACTTTTATGTTGTGCCAGCTGACTTTTAGAAATAATAGATTTTGTTATGCCTGCAGTTGCGACAAAAAAATAAGCTTCAATCTCTTCAGGATTTTTAGTAAGAACGTATTTATCATTTACCTTTTCTAATTTGTCATTTTCATTACAAGAAGAAATAGTTATCGTTAAAGTCACTATAAAAACTGTTTTTAAAAATGATGGTTTTGATGAGGGCATCTGTTAAAATTATTACTTCATTATTACATTACAAAGATGCTAACCAATAGTAAGTTTTGCTTTACAGCATAAAAAAGAATCGTTATATAATTCCCATTCTGGAATTATATAACGATTTAAGTAAGGTTTTTTTAGTGTAATTATTCGGGAAGAAACACTGTAAATACGGAGCCTTGACCAGGTTTGCTATCAGCAATTATATATCCTTTGTGGTTTTCTACAATCTTTTTACAAATTGCTAATCCTATTCCGGTTCCGGGATATTCGGTTTTAGAATGCAGACGTTGAAATAATACAAAAATATTTTCCTTAAACTGTGGGTCAAATCCCATTCCGTTATCAGTAAACATAATTTTATAGAATTTTTTGAAAGGCTGATCCATCAATTCCGGATATTCATTTGATAGTATCTCTTGGCAATTAATACTAATTTGTGGAGCTATTCCGTTCTGAGAGTATTTTAATGAATTGCCAATCAAATTAATGAAGAGCTGCTCTATCTGATAAGGAATGACATATAGTTTAGGAAGTTTGCCAACTTTGAATATTCCTTTCTTTTCATCAATTATTACTGCTAATTCTGATTTTGCATTTTCTAATAATTCATTAAGGTCTGATTTAATGAATTCTTTTTTGGTTGTGTTTGTTCTTGAAAACAATAATAAGTCATCAATTAAAATCCGCATTCTTTTGGCTGATGTTTCAACTTTAAGAATATATTCGTTGGCATTATCAGACATAATGGCCTTATCTGCCTCAGGAATTCTGGAAATGAAAGTTTGAATTTTACGCAGTGGCTCTTGTAAATCATGACTTGCAACATGATTGAAGGAAGCTAATTCCTTATTGCTTTTTTCAAGTTCATTATTACGGTCCTTAAGCTGAATGTTCAATAAATGTTCATCAGTAATGTCAAAATTTATTCCAAGTAAAATCTTGCTGCCTTGTTGGTCTACCAGAAGTTTTCCTGTAGATTTAAAATACCTTGTTTCATTATTTGGCTGGATAATTCTGTAATATATAAAAGGAAGTTCCTTATTATTGATTATACCTTCCATTGATGCTGCAATTGCTTCCTTATCTTCAGGGTGTACAAAATCCATGAAACTATCTTTATTAGGTACAAAAGAATTTGGCTGAACTCCTAAAAGGCGAAACTGATTATCAGAATAATCGATTTTATCTGTTTCTAAATCCCATTGCCAGGTACTAAATTTTCCAATAGTCTCAGATTCGTCCATTAGACCAGAAGAAATTAAAAGCTTTTTATTGTATACTTTAAGCCGTTGTAAATCCTTGCTAATTTGTCTATAGGCTAATAAAATAAAAAGTAAAGCAACTAAAAACAATGAAATTGAAAGAACAGGACCGAGCGAAATTTCCTGATCATATTTTTTCAGGCTTTTTTGCAGGAATGTTTTTTCAATGTGATTCATTTCATCAACCTTAAAACGGATATTTTCCATTAAAATACGACCACCAAACATATGATTGTGGAGTTTTCTTTTATCATAAGTTTCAGGTGCACTATATTTTAAACAATTTTCAAAAGAAACATACCGCTGGATAATTAACCTGTATATTTTTTCCAGATTTTGCTTCTGCGTTGGATTATCTGCGGTAAGCTTCTTTAAGGAGATGAAGGAAGTGTTTACCTTATCGCGGGAAAAAAGATAAGGCGCAAGAAATCGGCTGTTTCGGGTAATTATAAAGCCACGCTGACCGGTTTCTGCATCTTTTATAGCTGACATTAGCCGCTCAAGCTCTATGTTTATTTCATAGGTATGCATGAGCAGCTTACTGGATTCATTTAAATCCCGGTTGTGTTTGTAAGCTATTGATGAA
>CBFGNY010000209.1:0-7084 GCA_965650235.1 uncultured Flavobacterium sp.
TCAAAAGATTCCTTTACCTGTTTCGAAGTATGATTTACAGGAAAAAGATTAGCCGGATAAGGATTGATTCCTAAGTTGCGTAAGTTTTGAAGTTTTTCTCTTCTGATGATTTCTTGTTCTGATAATGCCATTTTGTGCTCTTTTTTTAAGTGTGCAAAGATAAAGAAAAGAATGTAGATTTCAGAATGAAGGTTTTAGATTTTTTGAAGCAGAAGATTCACGTATTTTAATTACGTTTAGTCCCGCTATCCGCTTGTATCTTTTTTGCAGAAAAAGCAAAAAAGGATACCACTTCTATCTGGGCTAAGTTAGAGGTCTTTGTTTTTATAAGACGTATTGGTTGGGGTGTTTACACAATCTTGCAATTAAAAACTCAGAACCTTAGAATCTCAGAAACTCAGTATCTTTAAAATAAAATAGTCTTCGTATCTTTGGTAAAAAATTATCCATGATGAAATTATATAAATTACTTAGTTTTTCATTCCTGCTGGCAACACTTACCAGCTGCACTTTTACCGAAAACATTTATGTAAACGATAATGGTAACGGTAAATTTTCTTTAGATGTAGACGGTTCGGCATTAATGGCAATGGCCGGGGATCAAATAGGAGAGCAGATGGGAACAGATGCTAAAAAATCGATTGATTCTACTTTTACCTTCAAACAATTAATAGCAGAAAAACAGGATAGTATTTCAAAATTGTCTCCGGAAGCTCAAAAAGAAATAAAAAACTGGAGAATTTTGTATTCAACATAAAAATGAACAGAGAGCAAAAACAGTTTTTAATGAACATTGCTACCGATTTTAAAAACGTAAATGAACTGCAGGATGTACTACAATCGATGAGTGTTCTTCAAAAGCTGGAAGGCGGAGCAGGTGCTTCAACTCCTTTTGCAGGTTTGGGAGATAATAAAAGTAAATTAAGTTATACGTACGACGGAAAGAAATTTATCCGTAAAGCAATAATTGACAAACAAAAACTGACTGAAAAGGCTGCCGATTCTGCAGCAGATATGTCAAAAATGATGTTTGCATCCTCTAATTATATGATTAAATATCATTTTCCTAAACGAATAAAAAAGGTATCAAACCCAAATGCATTGTTTAGCGAAGATCGAAAAACAGTTACAATTCAATACCCTTTCACGGATTATATGGAGAATCCTGACAAGCTCAACTTCGAAGTAGAGTTTGAAAAATAATTACAATGAACAAAAAAATTCAACTTCAGGATTTAGGAAGTAAAGATTATAAATCGACCTGGCAATATCAGGAAGAACTTTTTAAGGATATAGTCGACTTAAAAATCAAAAACAGAAGAGAAGAACTTGATCTTGAGACGCCAAATTATCTGCTTTTTGTAGAACATCCTCATGTTTATACTTTAGGCAAAAGTGGTGATCTCGAAAACTTGTTACTAAACGAAAAACAGCTTGAGGCCAAAGGTGCCACCTTTTATAAAATCAATCGTGGTGGCGATATTACGTACCACGGACCGGGACAAATTGTAGGTTATCCGATTTTGGATTTAGAAAATTTCTTTACCGATATTCATAAATATTTACGTTTTCTCGAAGAATCTATCATTCTGACTTTAGAAGAGTATGGTTTAAAATGCGGACGAAGCGATGGCGAAACAGGAGTTTGGCTGGACGTTGGAACTCCGTTTGCACGTAAAATTTGTGCCATGGGCGTTAGAGCTTCCCGCTGGGTAACCATGCATGGTTTTGCCTTAAATGTAAATGTAGATTTGGGTTATTTTGATAATATAATTCCATGTGGAATTCGCGGTAAAGCCGTTACTTCCTTAAACGTAGAACTTGGCGTAGAAAAAGTGGATGAAGAAGAAGTGAAATCTAAAATTGTTAAACATTTAACTCAATTATTTGAAGCTGAATTTGTTTAAGAAAACACTACAGATTACTTCTTTTTATTCAAACCATGAAATATTAGACCTACTTCTTGTATGGAGAACAGAGATATAAAATTAGGTTTAAAACAGTTAAATATTCCGGAAAAGGAATTGCAGGAACTATTGCATATTTCAGAATATAAAACAATCCATAAGGGAGATTATTTTATTACTGCAGGACAAGTTCCCCGCAAGGTTGCTTTTGTGATCAATGGTTTATTTCGATACGTTTATATTCATGAAAACGGAAATGAATTTACGAAAAGCATCATTGCAGAGAATAATTTTATCAGTTCTTATTCTGCCATGATCAACAATTCTCCTTCTTATTTTTTTATTGAAGCCCTCGAAGATGCTGAAATTTTAGAAATTGATTATCAAAACTGGTTGGAAATAAAGGAAAAGAATCCGTTTTGGAATGTTTTTTTACTAAAGATCCTTGAAAAAGCTTTTAGCATTAAGGAAAAGAGGGAAAGGGAATTACTGCTTCTTGATGCAGAAAAAAGATACGATATCTTTATAAATGAATTTCCAAATTTAGAGAATAGGGTTTCCCAGCAAATTGTAGCTTCTTACTTAGGCATTCAGCCTGAATCACTCAGCCGGATTAGAAAAAAGCACAAGACTTAACACAGGTCAATGCGCTGATCTAATTCGAAAACTACTTTTGAAACATAATGTAAATTTTAAGATTATGGAAATTTCAAATAGTACCATTGTTATTACCGGCGGCAGCTCTGGTATTGGATTCGAAATGTGCAGGCAGCTTATCGAAAGAAGAAATAAAATCATCATCTGTTCGCGTTCTTCGGACAAACTTGCTTTGGCAAAAAAACAATTACCCAATTTGATTGTGTATAAATGTGATATTGCTCAGGAATGTGAATGTATATCTTTTACAGAATGGATAAGCAAAAATCATCCAGAGACTAATGTTTTAATCAATAATGCAGCAATTGTATCCAGCACTACTTTTATACAAGATGAATTGATACTGGAAAAAATGAATGATGAGGTAGCTACGAATTTAACTGCTCCCATTCGGCTAATAAAATTATTATATCCGATATTGATTAGGAATAATAATTCTAAAATCATCAATATTACGACTGGCTTAATCTATGTTCCCAGAACAATTTACACATTTTACAATGCCACTAAATCGGCGTTGCATTCTTTTACGCAGGTTTTACGCAGTCAGCTTCAAAAAGAAAACATTCAAATAATTGAAGTGATGTTTCCGGCAGTTGATACTCCATGGCATAAAGGTTATCCTCCTAAAATAGCGATCTCGCCTGAAAAAGCTGTTTCAGAAATGCTAAAAGGAATTACCAGTGGCAAAGCAGAGATTAGGGTTTCTAAAGTCAGACTGTTGTATTTTATTTCGAGAGTTGCTCCTAAATTTGCTTTCAAAAAAATAAATAATGTAAGCTGAAAAGCGTCGGTAAAAACGTCCAAATGA
This sequence comes from uncultured Flavobacterium sp., assembly GCA_965650235.1. Taxonomy (GTDB): domain Bacteria; phylum Bacteroidota; class Bacteroidia; order Flavobacteriales; family Flavobacteriaceae; genus Flavobacterium. The sequence goes on from CBFGNY010000209.1 coordinate 3,376, forward strand.
TTTTGTTTCAGGATGCAGCAGAGTAAATAGTGCAAGTCAAAAAAATAATTGGCTTTCTGCCGCATTTGAACAAGCCTTATTTATTGTTCAAGAAAATCCAGTTCTAATTGTTCCGGCAAGAGCCTGAAACTCATTCGGTGGTATTTTGTAGTGCCATATTTTCTAATGGCTTCACGGTGTTCTTTGGTTGGATAACCTTTGTTTTGTTTCCAGTTATACATTGGGAATTCTTTATGTATTTCGTTCATGAATTCATCACGATAGGTTTTTGCCAAAACGGAAGCTGCAGCAATGCTTAAAAATTTGGAATCACCTTTTATGATACTTTGATTCGGAATCGATTTCAATAATTCAATTTCAGCTAAAGAAAATTGTTTTCCAAAGGTGTTTTTTAAACCCAATTTTGCATTCAGGGACCGATTTCCGTCTACAATAATAAATCCGGGTTTCTGGTTTAATTTCAAAATACATTCCTGCATGCCTTTCATCGAAGCATTCAGGATATTTATTTCATCAATTTCATCCGGATGTAAATGGGTTACGGCAAAACAAACAGCATTTTCCTCAATAATAGGTTTTAAGAGTTCTCTTGTTTTTTCAGAAAGTTGTTTACTGTCATTTAAAAAAGAGTTCTCAAATTCAGCAGGTAAAATAACAGCAGCAGCAGTTACAGGTCCGGCTAAGCAACCACGACCGGCTTCATCGGTTCCGGTTTCGAAAATATGTCCTGAAAAATTTTTCTGAAGCATTAGTCATGAGTTTAAAACAAAAATATTATTATTTTTTTAAATTACTTTATCAGGTCTATTTATAAAGAAATTTTTTTCTATTTTATTAAATAAATTCTTCGAATCTATTACACAATTTAAATTTAAGAAAAAATTAACAGGCTTAAAATGTAATATATTTTGGATATAATTAAAGACAAAGCAAATTATGATGTAATTGTTTTTTTCTTACAAATGTATCTTTTTATAAATTTTAAAAATAAAAATAAAAAAGGAGTTGAAATTTATAATATCACTAAAATAAGTAATAATGTTATATAAATATTAATTACAATTATTTTTTTCTTGTTAAATATATGTTAATAAGTTTAATATGTCAGTTTTTAGATATTTAAATATAATTCAAAATAAATGTAATAATTGTAAGATTTAAACTGTTTTATTTTAATGATAAAAGATATTCTTTGAAGTTAATGTAAAAATATCGAGTAAGTGTATTTGGTGTTTTAAGAAATTATTAAGAGTTTTGCTTTATACTAATTCAAAAATTACTTAAAATGAAATTAAAATTAAAATGGATTTTTACGCTTCTTGTAGCGTTGTCTATGCAGTTTTCTTTTGCACAAGAGAGAACTATTTCCGGGGTAGTGTCCGATGGCAGTATGGCTATTCCGGGTGTAAATATTATTGTAAAAGGTACAAAATCAAGTACACAAACTGATTTTGATGGAGGCTACTATATCAAAGCAAAAACTGGAGATGTTTTAGTATTTTCATATGTTGGTATGGAAGACAAACAGGTTTCTGTTACAGCGTCAGATAAGTTGAATGTAACATTGGAAGAATCCGCTAAATCTTTAGATGAAGTTGTTGTTGTTGCTTATGGTACACAAAAAACAAAAGCAATTGTTGGTTCTATAGCAACAATTGGTACAGATGTTTTCGAAAAACAACAAGCCACAAGCGTTCTGACTGCTTTGCAAGGTAGTGTTGCCGGGGTTAATGTAATCGCTGCGGGTGGACAGCCTGGTGAAAACCCAGTGATTCGTATTAGAGGTGTAAGTTCTATTAATGCATCGGCCTCACCGTTAATTGTTTTAGATGGAGCTCCTTTTAGTGGTAATTTAAATACAATTAGCTCTGATCAGATTGAAACAATGAGTGTTTTAAAAGACGCTGCATCAACTGCTTTGTATGGTTCAAGAGGATCAAACGGAGTAATCCTTATTACCACTAAAAGAGGTAAATTAAATACTGCGCCAAAAGTTAGTATTACTTCTTCTGTAGGATTTGCTGATAATGCTGTTAAGTTACACGACTTGGCAAGTTCTGATGATTATATGAAATATGCATGGGAAGGTCTTCGAAATGCAAATCAATACGTAAGCAATCAGTCTGCAGCCACAGCAGGATTAAACGCTTCAAATTCATTAATTTCTAATTTAGGTTATAATCCTTACATGGTAGCTAAACCTGTTGATGCAAACGGGAATTTAGTTACTACAGATAAAAAATGGGATACAGATTGGGAAGATTTGTTATTAAATGATGCAGCTGTAAGAAAAGAAAATACATTGTCTTTTTCGGGAGGTAGTGATAATACCAGATATTTCTTTACATCCAATTATTTATCTCAGGAAGGAAATGTTAAGACATCTAAATTTGATCGTATTACGACGCGTTTGAGTATAGATTCAAAGATAAATAACTGGCTTAAAGCCGGGGTGACAATGTTTTACTCTACATCTAAACAAAATTTCCCTACCCAAAGTGGTTCTAGTTTTCAAAGTGCTGTACAGTGGATTTACAATGTACCATCAATCTATCCTGTATACAGAAGAGATGAGGATGGTGATTTAGTTACAGATGATAAAGGAAATAAGATCTATGATTATGGAGATGGAGTAGATGGTCAACTTTTAAATGCAACCAGACCTACATTCGGTCAGGAAAATGCACTTGGGGCATTGTATAATTATAAAATAGACTATAAGCGTGATAATTATACTGCTAATGCTTATTTGGAATTTACATTAGCAAAAGACCTGATATTTAAAACAAATTTAGCTTATGATAAATATTTGCTTGACTCGTATGAATATTCAAGTAATGAATATGGTAATGCTGCGGAAGTTGGAGGAAGAATAAGCCAGGATAGAGATATTACAACATCTACAAACTTAATTAATAGCTTAAGCTATAAAAAATCGTTTGGAGATCATAATTTTTCAGCAGATTTAATCCAGGAAGCTTATAAGTTTGAGTTAGATGCATTAGGTGCACAAGGTGAAAAATTCTTGCCAGGTGTAGAAGTTATAGGTGGTAGAACTAACCCTACTGATGTATCAGGATATATCTCGGAAGAAACAATTTCGAGTTACTTAGGTCGTTTAGCTTACAATTATAAAGAAAAATACTTTATCGAAGGTTCTTACAGAAAAGACGGTTCTTCCAGATTCGATAGTGATGTGAGATGGGGTGATTTTTATGCTGTTGGAGCTTCATGGTTAATATCAGAAGAAAGCTTTTTAAAAGAAAGTTCAGTAATTAGTGAATTAAAGTTAAGAGGTTCATATGGAGAATTAGGAAATAACAGGACATTAAATTCTGATGGAAGCGATAACCGTTTTCCTTATAAACAATTATTTGATACGGGTTGGAATGAATTGGATAATACAGGAGTGGTATTAGGAGGAGCAGTAGATCCATTTCTTACTTGGGAAAAAACAGCTTCTACTGATATCGGTTTAGATTTCGGTTTATTTAAAAATAGAATAACTGGTACTGTAGATTATTATAATAAAAAATCTATTGATTTAATTTATAACAAACCATTACCGGGTTCTACAGGTAATACAGGCTTTACAACAAATATCGGATCTCTTAGGAATTATGGTTGGGAGTTCTCTTTAAGTTCAAGAAATATTGAAACACCTAACTTTATTTGGAATACAGTGCTGAATTTTTCTTTTGACAAAAAT
>CBFGNY010000210.1:0-7083 GCA_965650235.1 uncultured Flavobacterium sp.
CATTTTTCCATGGAGAATTTTTCACAGATCGTTCTGTATAAGCTGATGGCCATAAACAAAACCCATCGTGGTGTTTAGCCACTAATATAATTCCTTTCATGCCCGCTTCCTTAACAATCCGGGCCCATTGCCGAACATCAAGACTGGTCGGATTAAACAGCTTTGGAGATTCATCACCATAACCCCACTCCTTATTTGTAAATGTATTTAATGAAAAATGTACAAAAGCATAAAACTCCATTTCATGCCAATCAACTTGTTTTTGTGTTGGCAATGGACCAAATGGTTCAGGTGATTTTACCAATTGTTGGGAACAAATTGTTGTTGCTATTAAAAAAAAACTAAGCAGTAAAAAAATATTTTTCATTAGAACTCGAATTAATGTTTTGTCAGTAAGACAATTAAAATATAAATTTAAAGTAAATCAGTATTCCATTTGATACTATTTCGACCAACAACGTTTTTAAAAGAGGATTGGGATGATTGAGAAGTTTTGGGGAAAAAATTTGGCAAAATCCTTTTATTGTTAGTAAGAAAGTGCAAAAAACAAAAAAACCACTCGATTTGAGTGGCTTTTGAAGTGAACGCAGAAGGAGCGAATTCTAACCTTGTTACTTGAAAATTTGAAAATTTTGGCGGAATGTTTTGAGGAAATAATAAGATAACCAGTTAAAAACTAAAATAGATAATCTTTGTTAAATGTATATGTAGTTTTTGGATAAATTCTAAAAATTTAAAATTTTAGATTCTAAAGATGGGAAATAATCGATAATATTTCTTTCGTCTTGAGTTATATTTTCAATCATTTTATAGCAAAATTCACTTATACTTCCTTTTTTTTTATAAGTTAAAGAGTTAGAAATAATATTATTAGTGTTTGCAGGATCAATGATTTTAATAAACATTATATTTTCAGCTAAAAAGTTAATTGTTTCCAGTAAACATTTTTCTATTCCATAAGGAATTTGTTTTTTTTCAAAGGCTTTTTTTACTAAAAACTCTATGTGGATTGACTTCAATTTTAAATTGTTTTCAACTTTCCATACTTTTAATAATCGAACAATTTTCTTTTCTTTAGTGGAAAATTGCATTTTTTTTAATTGTTTCAAATAATTAGTTTTCTTATACGTTGGTTTTTCAAAAAAACCAGTATTATTAACATACAAATAAGTATCTCCTGAATTATTATCGATTTGTCTTAAAGGAACAACATCAATCCTTTTTATTTCATTGCCAATATTAAATTCCAATCCTATTGAATGTTTTTGCTCCCTAATTCCCACTAATTTTGTATCTTGAAATTCGTCAAATATAAAATCTGAAACTATATAATAAATATTTTCAATAGAACCGAAATCTCTTTTAAAAGGAATTTGAATATCTATATCTGAACCGTAAATTGAAGTGTCTTTTGTAATCGAACCGTTTAAATTAGGATAATTAATTAGTTCTTTTTTAAATTTAGAATCTAATTTAGCTCGAACTTGTTCAGCTTTTTCAAGTAGCAATGTATTGTCATCTTTATAGTAATTCAAGGTTCTATTCAAATATTTTGGAACATTCCCAACTGAGGCAATGACTTTTGACATTTTATTATCCCTAATTAAACCAATTGCAAATCCCCCAGTTCCACCTACTAAAGCACCAGTCCCAAATGCTTTTAATAAATTTTTCCAATCAATTTTTTGGTCAGCATTCTGATTACTTAATTGTTGAAAAAGATTAATTGCAGCATTTCCGAGACCAAAAATTACTGCTCCATTTGTTGCGTATTTTACAGCTTTATTCATATTAATCTTCTTTCCTTATTGATTCAACAAAACTCAAAGTGGACAATATACTGTGATATAAAGTAAATTTTGAATTAGCAAAATTTAATCTAGGATTTCGATCAAGATTTTTAGAAGTGTAAGCAACAAAACAAACATCTTCATCACTCTCTTCAGACATTATACTGTCAATTTCAGTTTGAGAAAACTCGCCATCAATATTGTTGAAAATTATTAAATCGTGTTCCGGAATTATGCCAGTAGTATTATTTATTCTATAAATTAAATGTTTAAATTTAAAATTGGACATAGTCTTCTTGACTTCATCTTGAGCATCTTCAGTCGGACTAATTACAACAATTTTTTTCGTGTTCTTTAAACTAGATTCAAATTCTTGATTACTTACTAACTTTATAATTTCTTCTCTCTTTTGCTCAACGATTGTTTCTATCTTATCATCAATCAATTTCTGAACCTTTTTTTTAATTCCCCAAATTGCCATGTAAAACCCCCAAAGTGTTGTTGGAATTCCAAGAATTAAAATAAGTTTAAGTAAATTTTCAACATCTTCATACTTACTGTCTAATTCTTTTTTTAATTCATCCTTTGCATTTTGAATTTCAATTTTAGATAAATTATCTATGTTACTTTTGTATTCTTCTAGATAACTAATTCTTTTTTCCAATTCTATTGTCTTATCGGGTGCGTTTATCGCAAATAACATATCACAGTGAATTATTACAAAAAACATCGCTACAACTATTTTAACCTTACTCATATCTATATAATTTATTTTTAAATTGAACATAAAAACCAAGTTCAATCTTGGCTTCATTATAACCTATAATTAACATTACAGGATTTGTTATTGAAACATCTATATGATTTGCTATTGAATTTATGGCTTTAATATCAGTACTGCTAGGTATTGGTAAATTATCAGGATGCGTATGCCATTCACCTACATAATACTTTTGAGGCTTTTCATTATAATAGTTTTTTAATTTATCTTCTATTCCTATAGTATCTCTCTCAAACAAATATGGTGTTGCTTTATATTTATTCGGAAGAATTGTATCAGTTATATTTAATTGAGTTTGGTTATTGGAATAGTAACCTATTAAAAAGCCTCCAAATTCATTTGGATAATGCTTTACTCCAATATCAATAATATTTGAAAGCAGAACATCCTCAATATTAATTATCAATCCTATTTCCTTATTTTTATATATCAAAATTCGTTTAGTTTAATGTTAAATCCATTTTCATCTTCAGTTTTCAAAACAAAGTTTCTTAAAGCTTTACTTTCATCTGAAAATTTTAAATTTAGATGTTTTATTGCAAATTGTACTAGAGAGTTTATATCATTATATGAACCTTTGAAAGTTGGGCTCCAACAACCAGTTGGATTATAAATATCTTCCAAATCATTTTCTAAAACATTTTCAAATTGATTCATAACCCAATCATAACTTTTGGGTTCAACTGAACAAACTAAATCTTTTGCATTGTTGGTAATTGACAATGTTATCAGGCGTTTTAATTCAAGTTGATTTAACACGTACATTAAGTCATTATCTGTTGAACAATCAATTATTAGATCATAAGAAGCTAAAGGTTCTTGTAATTTACTTTTAGTAGTAGTATTTATACCTTGCAATATCTTTGAATAAAAGTGCAACATACTACTATCTAAAATTCCAATTTCTACAAATGGGGAAATTCTAAATAATTCATTTGATAAATCATCTACTTTATTACATAAACCACTTAGAAACGAATATTCTGATCTGCAAACATTTTCTGGCTCTTTTATGTCATAATCAACAATATTAATACTTGTACAACCACATCTAGTCAAAGTTGTAGCAACAATACTTCCTATGGCACCAACACCAATGATTAAAATTTTACTTTTAGTAATTTTATCTGCTAATTTTCCTCTTCCAAAAAAATAATTATAGGAACAGTTTCTTGTAATACTCCAAATAATATTTTTATCAATAAATCTACCTTTCCAAATTTGATTCTCTTTGAAAGATTCGATAGGAAATTTTCCAATTTCTAAAATTGCTACTTGCCAATGTATTTCTACTTCAGAAATCTTATAACCAATTAGTAAAGGAATTGGAACCCCTTTTATTTTTTGATTGTTTTTTTGAACATTGTCTAAAAATTTTAAAAAACCTTGTGTTACTAGGCTTTCTAAATCTTCCCAATTACTGATTATAAATTTTTTCCTTGTTGTGGGAGCATTATCCAAAAACACAAATAAACCCATGTTTTTGTTTCCTAACTGCTTAATGGAATTGCTCCATTTACATTCTGTAATTATTCTACTGAATGGATCTTTAAAATTTTGAACAATATGATTAGTAATCGTTTTGTCAAGATATAGGCCATCGTTTATTTTTGAATAATCAAAGAAACCAAATTGATTTTTATTAAAAGAATAATCAACTTCTGTAAACAAGTAAGAAAAATGAATGTTATTAAATTCTTTCGGTTGAAGAATTATGTGCTCATAATGATTATCATTCTCTTTATTTAAATAATATTTTACGATCCATCTTTTTAATGAATTAATATCTACTTCAATTTTTTTCTTTAAATCTATATTATGAGAGGTATGAATACAAATAGAACCATCTCCCATAACGTGACCATATTCTAAAAAGCTAGTGTTAGAAAAAGTTATTGATTCAGTATCTAATCTCTTCAATGGATATTCAGGGTAAATCCTAACATCAAAAATTAGAATTTCTTCGCTATTATCTAATGAGACCTTTATTTTTCCAACAATATTAAAATCAGAATCTGAACTAAATGGAGTTTCAATTGAAACTCCATTTAGTTCAGAAATGACTTGTTGTATCTTATTTAGTCGTGCATCCATCAATTAACCGAATCTTTCATTTTTTGGTGGAGCAGAATAGAAACCATTCCCTTTGTTCTCATACTTATTATCAGCTTTCTCTTCTTCAAGAAATTTTGCGTTTTCTGGAAAGTAAGTTTTGATGTTTTCATCATTATCTTCAATTCTTTCAAGCATATTTTTCATATCATAAGAAAGTGTTTCTCTTTCTGATTCAGTTAGTGAATCAATTAAATCATTAGAGCTATTCCCTGGATCTTTAAGTGTGAAGCTATCCTTTGTTACTTCATCACGAATATATTCTAGCACAGTTTCTAATTTACTCCATAAATTGCCCGTAATTTCTTTATTATCAAAAGTTTTAATTGTAATCAATTCTAAAAAAAATGATTTAGTCGGGTAATTATATTTAGTATTTTTCCACACCTTTAAAAGGCGAATAATTTTTCTAATAGACTCCTTTTCTTTAGTAGCTCTGTCTTTGATGTTTTTAATTTGTGCTTGAACATTGGTTTTAATTCTTTCACTTCCTGCGTCATAATTACCGTACTTATAATATACATATAAATTCAAATTTTCATCATCACTATACTGATCTTGATTTAATTCTCGCCCAGGAACAACATCAATTTTTACGACATCCCCATCATCATCACTATGAAACTCAATTCCTACTGAAACTTTTTGCTTTCTAACCGTAGCAACATCTTTATATTTTTCATATAAAAAATTGTATATATCATCAAACATTTCCTTCAGAGTTCCCTTTGAACCAAAAGCGTTTCTCTTAAATGGTGAAACCATATCAAAATCAAACTTGGTATTCATTGCTGTATTCTTTGCATATGAACCAGAATTAAACGGAGAATAAATATTATCCCCATAATTTTCTTCTAAAGCTTCTTTAACCTCCTTGTTCTTCTCTTTGTGCTTATTTAATAGTTGTTCCTCTTTGGTAATTTGATGTGTTTTAATTACCGAATCTAAATGTAAGCTCTTGTCCATTTTACTATAAGTTATACGCGTTCATATCAATTAAGTTATCTAAATTGTCTTTCTGACTGCCATTTGGTTTTGTCCTCAGGTAATCTTGAACAACAATTATTTCTGCTTTTTCTCTCCAATCAGGATAATCCCATATTAAGGTTTTTACGCTATTACCTTGCTTAATTAATTGTATAACGAATTTTTCAGATTTCTTGATACCTTTTTCAAATCCATCTTTTCCATTTTCATGTAAAATAACATCTGTGATGTTTCCATTTTTCTCTTTCCAGACACCTGTAATAAAATAATCGGTCATTCTTATCAGTTTTTATATGTTTATATATCTGACATAAATTCAACTTCTATGCCAAACAGATAAAACATTTGCCAGTCTGTCAATTTGACACTTTATTTGCTATTTTGATAAACATATTGTACTTTTGCACCATATTTAAAATCTATAAATTATGAGAGACTTTAAAGGTATTCTCTACTATATGATTGGTAACAGAATTAAATCCTTGAGAACAGAAAGAAGTTTAAGTCAAGAAGATCTTTCTTTACAATTAAACCTATCAAGAGCTTCAATTTCTAATATTGAATTAGGAAGACATCAAATTCCATTATTTTTACTTTATGAATTGTCTTTATTTTTTAAAATTGATATTCATGACTTGATTCCGTCAAGTGAAGAAATTCAATCGAATTTAAACTCTAATAATCCAGAATTATCTAAAATTTTAGATACACAAAATCTGGATTTATCACAAAAAGTAAACCTCGAAAACATATTAAACAGTATATAATATGATACCCTATAAAAAAATTGAAGAAAAGACTTTCAGTATTTTATCAGAACTACACATTGATGCCCCAAATCAGATAGACGTTCTTAAAATAGCAGAATATTTAGGTGTTGACGCTAAACCTGCCACACTTGACAGTTCAATTTCAGGACTATTTGTCATAAAAGAACAAAAGCCATACATCAGGTATAATGAAAATGAAGCTCCACAAAGACAAAAATTCACTATTGCCCACGAATTAGGACATTTCGTTTTACACAAAGACACTCCATTATTTGTCGATAAAAATGAGACCGTTCTTTATCGAAATTTAGATTCTACAACCGGAGAGCTTTTAAAAGAGAAAGAGGCGAATTCTTTCGCAGCGTCTTTGCTTATGCCAAGAGTGTTTATTGAAGAAGAAATAAAAAAAATTCCTGCAGGCACAGATCCAATAATTTATCTTTCGGATGTTTTTAAAGTTAGTACTCAAGCAATGAACTATCGATTGAATAATTTAGGTTATTCTTTTTTAGGAATGTTTTAATTAACCTTTGAGCAATAATCAATAGGCTTGGTAATATTTTAGTGCAATTTTATAGTGATGAATTATGGGATCAATACATATTGTTGTGGGGAAATATTAAAATAACGATTTTTGCATTCC
>CBFGNY010000211.1:0-7082 GCA_965650235.1 uncultured Flavobacterium sp.
CAGCCATTTTATCATTCAAATTGATAAAAGTTACCTTTTCCTTTTCTGCAATTTGTTGGGTCCACAATCCATAAGAAGTATCATTACGGGGAACTTTTCCTGCTGCCCAGTCATTTCTTGGAATAGGGGAACAAATAATCGGAATAGCGCCCTTTGATTTGGCTTCACGAACCACTTTCTGAATGTACCAGCCGTAAGTATGTACAGTTTCGTGTTTTTTAGTCAGGATATTATCAATTTCCTCAGTTTCGTTGCCAATTCCTTTGATTGTACCTCTTGCACGAAGACTGTCGTTTAATGCCCCGTTATCGTTATGCCCAAACTGAATCAGCACATAATCGCCTTTTTTTAGCTTATTCAAAACAGCAATCCATAAACCTTTATCCTGAAAAGTCCTGCTGCTGGTTCCGCCTAAAGCATGATTTTCGATAGTAACTTTTGTAGTATCCAAAAACTGCCCAATATAATCTCCCCAGCCCCAAAGTCCGCCGGATCCGTCACCTTTGCCATTTTTTACTGTTGAGTCTCCTACGGTATAAACAGTTGGTTTGTTTTGTGCTTTGGCAGAGAAATTGAAAAGTAATAAACCTAAAAATAGTATTGTAATTATTTTAATCGATTTCATACGAATTGTAAATGTAAAATGTGAGATGTAAATTGTGAAACGTAAATGTGTTTTTTTTTAACCGCAAAGTTCGCAAGGATTTACGCTATGTACGCAAAGCTTTGCGAACTTTGCGTTTTCTAAGTGCAATAAACACATAAGTCCTTTGCGAACTTTGCGGTTAAATTATACAGCATTCAATAACCTGAAACAAAAACCTAGTTTCTAAAATCAAACCATAAATTCATTTTTATTCCCTCATCACCGCTTTTAATACGAATATTGGTTGGCTGACTTTCAGGACCCTGATGTTCCAAAGGTTTGAAATCCCTCATCGCCGGAATTTCATACATAAACGAAATTTCTCCTTCCGGAAATGTTGGCTGAGGATAACTTCCTGCGAAACCATTTTTAGGCAAATCGGGTGTGAATAATCTCAAAAATAAATTATCAGATTCGCTGAAAACCTTAAATGATGATGCTCCGGCTTTTAAATTAGCTCCCAATAAATTTGCGTGATAGCCTTTAAACTCAGGATAAACCAGATTTTCAAAACTTTCACCTGTTATGGTCGTGTTGTAGTCTTTCTCCCAAAAACCGTAAGTGGTTCCTTTTAATCTGTTTTTCCACACATGGTAAGGACCTTTTCCAAACCATTTCATTCCGGTAACTCCTTTTTCGGGAAAACTAAAAGTAATTCCCCACGAATTTATTTTATCTTCAAAAAAAGCACCGTCAAAACCATCTCCGCCAGAAGCATTTTTAAGGGCTATCAATTCCATTTTGAACCTGCCGTCCGGTTCCATAACCCACTTAATGGAAGATAAACCTCCGGAATAAGATACTTTACAAACTGCCTTGTTACCCTCATGGGAAACCTGAATGTCTTTTAACTTGGCTTTCATTCCAATTGGGCGAGGACCATTGGTTAACGGAATAGTGGAAGTTCCGTTTTTAACAGAAGAAATTTCCCCTGTCGAAGTATCCATAGTTACTGTTATAGCACCACCTTTTAAAGTGATTTCATTTCCATTTTTCGTTGCTGAAGCTTTTGTTTTTGTATTTTGAACTGCTATGAATTTTTCAGCATAATGTTTTGCTTTGTGAATAGGCCATGTCCAGGTATAAATCTCTTTATTGAACTGATCATAAGCTGAAATTGATAAAACATCACCTTCGGCAAAATTATTAGGAACAGCAAACTGAATTTTTCGTGTTTCTCCCGGATCAATACTCGGTATCTCAATTTTTCCTGAACTTATTTCTTTTGCGACACCGTTTGTATAAAGCACATCTTTATCAGATTGCAATACTTTAAATTCCATTTTGCAGGAATTCAGATTGCTGAAAAGATAATCATTGGTAATTAAAAAAGATCCGTCAAAAGTAGGATTGACTTGTTTCGGCTGAAACTGGATAGGTGCCCAAACTTCTTTTACGGTATAATAACTCCCTTCTTTTTCACGGTGAGGCCCTAAAATTCCATCGGCTGCCAAAGAACCTTTTGAGTCAAATTTCGCATCTCCAGTCCAGTCAGAACGAAATACGGCTTCGTCCAGCATCGCCCACATAAATCCACCTGCAAAAAGCGGACTTTGTTTGTAGCGTGTCCAGAAATCTTCAAGAGCTGCTCCGTGTCCGTTGTCGTAAGTTCCGTGCATGAACTCGGTTGGAAAAAATACATTTTCACCATTGTTAAAACGATGCATTCCGGTTAAATACGTTGGATAATGATGCGTATCCCAGCCATTAAAATCGGCCCAAGGGTGAATCACGATTCTTTTTTGTGGATCATTATCTTCAAAAACCTTGTCAACATTGTAATTCCAACCCCCTTCGTTACCATTATCCCAGATGATTACTGACGGATGATTCACGTCTCGAACAACCATTTCAGTTACTAATTTGGTTCCGGTTTCAGTATCATAAGCGTTTTGCCAGCCCGCTAATTCATTCAAAACAAAAAGTCCTAAAGAGTCACAAACTTCAAGAAAGTGCTCGTCAGGCGGATAATGTCCGCGAACGGCATTCATATTCATGTCCTTGATTAATTTTACATCCAATTCGCTGATGCGTTTGCTGGTGCTTCGTCCGCCTTCCGGCCAGAAAGAGTGACGGTTGATCCCTTTCATAACGATTTTGGTACCATTTACATAGATTCCGTCTTGTTTTTTAAACTCCAAAGTCCTGAAACCAATTCGCTTATCATATTTATGAATTATGTTTCCGTTTTGCTTTAAAACCAATTCCAAATCATATAAATTAGGACTTTCCGGATTCCACGGCTTAATATTTTTCCATTGAGCTGCAATTGATTCCTTAGTACTTTTCGCTTTTACCGGAAAAGTAAACGTTTGAAGATTTTCTCCTTTTAAAGTTTTAAGTGTCGCTTCTAAAGTGGTGTTTTTTGAAATATTTTTAAGATCCAAGTCAACGGTAATCGAACCATCCATTTTTGGATTTACGGCAATATGCTGAATATTCGTTTTAGGTGAAACCTCCAGCCAGACCGGACGATAAATTCCGCCAAACAGCCACCAGTCGGCTTTTCTTTCGGCAGCGTTTACCGATTTATTGGCAGAATGTTTCCAAACATGAACTTCTAAAGTGTTTTTAGAACCAAATTTCAAAAGCGAAGAAATATTATATTTGAATTCATAAAAACCTCCCTGATGAATGGCCCCGGCCAATTTCCCGTTGATTTTTACTTCAGTATCGGTCATCGCTCCGCCAAAAACAATCAGAATCTCTTTATCCTTATAATCAGCAGGAACTTCAAATTCATATTTGTACAAACCTTCTTCCTTGCTTGGCTCTTTCTGGTTTAATTCTTTATACCATCTTCCATACGTATATTCGCCAAAACCTTCCAATTCCCATTGTGACGGAACGTTGATTTTAGACCATTTTTGGCTATTATTTCCTCCGGTACAATAAAAATCCCATTGTACGGGATGTTCAAAATCTTTTCCGGAAAGGTAGACTTTGTCAGTTTGCTGAGCCGCACTATTTTGGTAAGAAAACAATGCAATGGCAGCAATAGCAAAATTTAGAATGTTTTTTTTAAGTAGCATAAAAAGGTTATTTTATATGGGTTAGTTGCCGTCTGGTTTCGTAATTTCAAAACGATTACTCATTGGAAGTTTCCAACTCGAAAAATAATTTGGTTTCTTTGGATTGTAATTTGGAACTTCTTTTTGAATTTGTTTCTTCAACGGAATGTCAAGTTCGCGAATTCCTTTAAGAACACAAAGCGCAATCTCGTTCGCCCCAAAACTATTAAAATGAGTATTGTCTTCCAAGGCTTTTACCTGTCCCGGAAAAGTATTGGCAGGATATTGCACAAACGCTTTTCTGGAAGGTTCATCGCCCCAGGTTTCGTATAATTCAGTTGTCATTTTGGTCACATCGATAAGGGCAACATTGTTTTTTTGTGCTACAGTGCGCATGGCGGCAGGAAAATCACCATGAGTTTCTTTTAAAGTGCCATTTTCATTAAAAGCACGGCGTTGTGTAGGCGTTACCAAAACCGGAATTGCTCCTTTATCTCTGGCAGATTGAATAAATTCAGCCAATAAAGTAGAGTAGGAACCCCAGGCTCCGTTTCCTTCTCCTTTTATTTTTTCGTCATTATGTCCAAATTCTACAAACAGATAATCTCCTTTTTTAATCAGTAAAAGTATTTTTTTTAAACGATTTCCACCTTTAAAAGAACTCAAAGCAGAACCCGAAACTGCATAATTAGCTACGACAACGCTATCATCGAAATAGTTGGTGATAAATTGTCCCCAGGAGGCCCAGGGCTCAACATCCTGATCGGTAACGGTTGAATCTCCGGCTAAATACACGACAGTTAAATTATCTTTTGGAGTAATTTTAATGCTTTGAACAGCAACTTCTCCTAAAAATTCCAGCGTGAGTTTATCATCCCAATTCAAAATATCTTTTTCGCGGTCTTTAAGGGAAACATTCAGACTGTCATTAATTTTTGGAGTTCTGACATTGACGTTAAAAATTTTAGTAACAGGTTTTCCTTTTCTGATAGAAAGCTGATCCAGCATTAATCTTCTGGATTCCGCTTTTATTGTAATATTTGATGGTTTTTCTGAACTTCCCATAATAACTTCAATCTGATAATTTCCTTCGGGAAGTTTTACGGAAAAGTAAGTTGGTTTAGTGGCTGAAAATGTATTTGTATTGATTTTTACATTGGAAGCCGAATTAAAATCAAAACCATAACCTGTCGAAGGGTTGTAGTTTAATGAGTTGTTTATCACTATCCCTTTTTTATTTTTTGAAGTATTTCCAAAATAAAATAGTTGTGTTTCAGTATTGCTTTTTTCTGCATCCTTATCATTAATTTTAGGCAAAGTAGTATTGCAATCACTTAAATAGGCATTAAAATTGAAAGCAAATAAATTTACCTGCATTGCAAAGCAAAAAAGAATACAGAGAGAAGTTTTAATTTTTATCAAGTTTTTCTATTTTAAATTATACAGAATCAAAACTAATGGTTCCTTTTTTATATAGCATCCTGTACTATGATGTTAAAAAATTGAAAGAATATAA
Organism: uncultured Flavobacterium sp.; assembly: GCA_965650235.1. Classification (GTDB taxonomy): domain Bacteria; phylum Bacteroidota; class Bacteroidia; order Flavobacteriales; family Flavobacteriaceae; genus Flavobacterium. The sequence goes on from CBFGNY010000211.1 coordinate 5,174, forward strand.
ATTATCATATTTCAAAAATCAGGTAGGTACAGGATGCTATCCCGTAAAAAAACAAGGAAATTGCGTTAATATTGTCAATCTATATGTGTATTTGCTTCTTATTATAAGCCTTTTGATTATTAATTATGAAAACCAAAAACTATTTTATTAAAACCTTTATTTGCATGCTATTGCTGTCTTCTGCATTAGTTATTGGACAGGAAAAACAAGCTGTGCGTAAAATACATTATGCTCCTGAAGGTAATGGTTTCGTTTTGAAAAATGGTACCCGAAAATTCAACAGGGCACTTTATGGCTCTAATACTGGTTTTAGAGTTGAAACCGGAGATTTGCCGGAATTTGCCATGTATATGCCAGGAATGGGTGGGAACTTTAAATTAGGTTTGGTAAATGGAAAAGATAGCAAATGGATTACCGAGGCTTCAAAAATTAGTACTCAATATGTATTAGGAACCATGCATTATGAAATCGAAGATGCTATTCTAGGAAATGGAAAGTTGATTATTGATGTTGTTGCCTTAAAAGAAAAAGAAGGTTTTATTTTAAAAGTATATGGTCAAAATCTTCCTAAAAAGATAAATTTAGTTTGGGCGTACGGTGGTGCAACAGGCAAAAAGTTTAGTCGTGATGGTGACATTGGTGCAGACCCCGAATCGGTATTTTATCTACAGCCGGATTATTGCCTGAATAATAAATACACTTTAAAAAAGCAGTCTTTCTTATTGGAATATGGCTCAGAAAGCAACAAGCAGAAAACCGGCAACAATAAAAGCCTTGTGGGTTATTTCCCTGAATCTCAAACGAAGTTAGCGAATGCCAGGCAGCAAAAAGCACCTTTGGAATTATACAATTCTAATGCAGCATCGTTGCCTGTAGTTACCGGAAAAAACACTTCTATTTCAAAAAAAGAAGCTTACTGGTTATTCTCAACCGAAGATTTAAAATCAGATGTTTCTCAAAAAGAAATAGCCAAATTATATGAAAAATCTGTTCAACAAACCCATCTTTTAGCCAATAGGGTTAAAGTGACAACTCCTGATCCTTACATTAATACTTTAGGGGCGGCACTTTCCATAGCTGCTGACGGAATTTGGGAAAGTCCAGCTTATCTTCACGGAGCCATTGCCTGGAGAATGCATTTGAATGCGTGGCGTGGTGCTTACACTGCAGATCCGTTGGGATGGCATGATCGTGCGAAAACGCATTTTACAAGTTACAGTAATTCACAGGTTACAACTCCTGAAAGTGGTCCTGTTGTTTTTGATACTGTTCGAAATTTTGCACGCCAGAAGGAAGTTTTGGGAACTTCAATGTTTAGCAGCGGTTACATTAGTCGTAGGCCAGACAATAATACAATTGCCCATCATTACGATATGAACCTGGTTTTTTTCGACCAGATGTTACGACATTTTAAATGGACAGGAGATACTGCTTTTATAAAGGAAATGTGGCCCACGATTCAAAGGCATTTAAATTGGGAAAAAAGAAATTTTGATCCTGATAATGACGGACTTTACGATGCCTATGCCTCAATATGGGCAAGTGATGCCTTGCAATATAGTGGAGGAGGCGTGATTCATTCTTCGGCTTATAATTACTATGCGAATAAAACGGTTGCTGAAATTGCAAAAAAAATTAAGCAAGATGAAAATCCGTTTTCCAAAGAAGCAGATAAAATTTTAAAGGCTTCAAAAGACCAGCTTTGGATTCCGAACAAAGGTATTTTTGCCGAATATAAAGATGCTCTCGGAAACAGATTATTGCACGATGTTCCGGGAATCTGGAGTATCTATCACACTATCGATTCAGAATTATCAAATCCGTTCGAGAGTTATCAGATGCTTTCTTACGTGAATAATCAGATTCCGCATATCCCGATTTCGGTAGAAGGATTGGATAAAAAAGACCT
>CBFGNY010000212.1:0-7052 GCA_965650235.1 uncultured Flavobacterium sp.
ATGATGACCTGGATGAGGACTTAGACGAAGATATGGGTAATGATTTGGATGACGATGAAGACGATTTTGATGACGATGAAGATCTGGATGAAGATGACGCTGTTAAAAATGAAAGGGATCTTTATCGTGACAGGGATCTTTAAAATTAATAAGCTTTAATTAAACCGCTCATAACAGCGGTTTTTTTATACAATCTGACGAAAATTTTATTTTCCCTGCTTTTAGAACCTCATGAGTGTAAATTTTGAACACAATTTATGATTTAGGAATAAAAAGAGGCTATCCGTAAATTTTCGGATAGCCTCTTTCCATGTTGCACATTTTCAGCCTTTAAGGTCTTGATGTACCACCAATTGAATCCCTGCGCGGAGTTGTTGTTGTTGGATTTGTTGTTGCAGGATTCGTTGTTCCAGAATTCGTTCTTGCAGGATTTGTTGTTGCAGGATCTGTTGTTCTCGTCTTGTTTGTTCCATCAGTACGCTGTTTATCGTGGGTCGTACCTGATTGATGAGTTGACGATTTCTTCTTAGTCCCTTTTGTACTTTTCTGTTTCCCTATGGTATCAGAAGTAGTTGTTGATTTTCTTGGAATCTCCTGTGCTATTGCAACAGCACTTCCAAAAGCCAGGAACATGGCACATGTTAAAAATAAATTTTTCATAATGTTGATTTTTAATTTTAATAATTTGATTATTAGTGAAATACAAATTTCATCGTTTACAAATTTTAAAAAGAAATCAAATATATTTTTATAACTAATTTGAGGTTTCTTACATGATTTCCATTCTTTAAAATATTTTTTTAAGAAAGAGCAATTATTAATAAGCATAGTTCACTTTAAAAAAGCGTAAAACTTAAAACACTGATAATTATATAATTATACCTTATAATATTATAAGATTAAACTTTTACATACTTATAAATTTGAACCTTTATTAACTATAAAACTTTTTATTATGAATACGAAAGACTCAAATGATATCAGAAAAAATGATTCAAATAATAAAAAAATAAACAGTTCAGAAAATACCAATCAAAAATCAGAAATCGGAAAAGAGGACGGAAAAACAGCTATTAAAAAAAGTCCTGCTAAAAAGTAATCTTCAAAATAATTTAAAAAAACAAATCATGGAAAATTTAATCAATCAGGAAAATCTTAAGAACATCAGAGAAAGTATCGATAACAAACTAACAGGGATATCTGCAAATCATTTGCTGTGTGCAGGAGCGGGAGCTTTCATTCTGTCTTCGGGTTTTAAAATGTTAGGAAGCGCACAAACTGGCTCTTTCATCGGGAAATTTTTTATTCCTCTAATAGCAGTTGGCCTTTTCAAAAAATATAAAGAACGTTCAGGGTCAAAGTCTCAATCGGAAAATATTCAACCGGAGGCTGATCAAAATGTTTAAATGTGACAAATTTGTACTTCCTTGTGTTAGCCATGTTTTTTTTTCATGCTGATATTTTACAAGGCTGATTACCTGGAAGTACTTTTTTATTCAGGCAAAATTGTGTAAGTAATCATGGAAATAGTGTAAGGCAAAAATTGCATAAAACATTTATTTTTAACATCTTAAACAAAGTGGAATTAAAACATAATAAAAAAAGAAATTATGGAAACGAATACATTAACACCGACACAATCACAGAAAAAAGCAAAACTAAAAACCAACGTTTCAGCGCTCGAAAGAGTTGCAATGATTACCAGCGGTGGATACTTGTTATATAAAGGCTTATCTGAAGAAAATAAAAGTATTGGTAAGATAGGTGTTGCCGGTACAATGCTTTTAAGAGGTTTGTCTGGTTATTGCCCGATATATGACGCTGTCGACCATCTAAAAAATGATAAGGCATCAAACGTAAATATCCGAACCAGCAGTATAATCAATAAACCTATAAGTGAGGTTTACGCTTTTTGGCGTGATTTTGAAAATTTCCCAAAATTTATGAATCATTTGGAGTCCGTAAAAGCGCTCAACTACACTACGTCCAAATGGACTGCAAAAGGTCCGGCCGGGATAGGAAAACTAACCTGGAAAGCAGAAATAGTTAAAGATGAAAAGGAAAGAATGATCAGTTGGAGTTCCGTACCGGATTCGTCTGTTCAAAATGCCGGAAAAGTTGTTTTCAGACCAAACGGAAATGATAGTACCGAAATAATCGTTACAATCTCCTATCATGCCCCTATGGGAGTTGCAGGAGAAAGTGCGGCCAAACTTCTTAATCCCTATTTTGAAAAATTGGTAAAAGATGATATTATGAATTTTAAAACATATTTGGAATCAAATTGATTCTGATGTTTTTGCTCGCTCAGCCAAGGAAAAGCCTGTGATGATTAATCGTCACAGGCTTTTTTAATAAAGTGGATAACCAATACGCGTGCAGCATTGCCATACTACCATTATCTGCGGGGCGTAGTAGTCGTTGAATCTGTTCTTACAGAAGTATTGCCTTTTTGGGTTGTTCCTGCAGATCCTGAACCTGTAGAACCCTCACCTGTTGCACCAGTTGTTCCGGCACCAGTTGCATTCGTTCCGGTTCCATCTGTACCCATGCCTGAATTCATATTTGTTGTGTCGGCTGGTGGGGCAACGCTGTCAATACTAGTATCTATAGAATCAGTACCATACCCATCGGTATTGGAGTTGGCGTTGTTATTTTTACAAGAAAGTAATAGTCCTGTTACAACAACAAGAAATGCGATTTTTGAAGTTAACTTTTTCATAATATATCTTTTTAATTTATAATATTCCAAAAGTAAAATCCTTACAAATCAAAGTGTTATATCATTTTTATAATATCTTATAGAATTTACAAAAAAAAGCTGCCTATTTAAGACAGCTTTAAAAAATACTGATTAAGTTATAAAATATCAATCATTCTTGGGGGTTTCTGTTTTGCCTGTTCCAGTTTTGGTATAGACAAAAGCAATAGTCCGTTTTCATAGCGGGCACTAATGTTTTCTTCGTCTACAACGTTTTTAGGCAATTCGAAACTTCTTTGAAATGACTGGTAGCTAAACTCCTTACGTGTGAAGGATTCTTCTTCTTTACTTTCTTCGCGTTGTTTTACCGAAGAAATAGTAAGCAGGTTCCCATCAAGTGTAACCTTAAAATCGTTTTTGTCCATTCCCGGAGCGGCTACTTCAACTTCGTAATTGTCTGCAGTTTCTTTAATGTTTACTGAAGGCAATGTTGTGCTTGTTGTAGAAAAGTTGTTGTTTTCCCAATTGAAAAGCTCGCGGCCAAAAATGTCATCAAAAAACAAACGCTGAAAACCAGGGATATGGTTTCCGTTTCTTCTAATTAGATTCATAACTGTTTACTTTTAAAATTGTTAGACAATAATTTTTTGAACTTCGCACATAATGTGCATCAGGAAAAAAACAAAAATTATGCCTTGTCATTTTTATGACATTTTTTCAGATTTTTATTTGAAAAATTGTCATATATCACTAATAACTAACACTATAATATAATTTCTAATCTGAAAACTTGTCAATCAAGTGGGAATTATATAACAAATAATGAGAATTATATAAATTGAAAGCAAGGCATGATTATACTTTTATCAGAATTAATTGACGCCCCAAATTGATAGCCTATGAAAAAGCTGAACATTAAATTTATTTTAATCCTTTTTGTACTTACTCTTTTATATACTAATTGCTCTCAACACTGCGATGACGAGGATTATACTCGAGATGAAAAAGAAGCAACAGCCATTCATCACAAAGATTCTCTGATGATTAAAATAGATTAAATAATTTTTAAAAGTTTGTTTTAGCGGCAAGCTTTTTTTAACGGCTATAGCTAAAAATATTATGCGAACAATCAGATTTTACATACCTCCGATCTAATTGTCTTACTATTACTTTTTTTGATAAATACAACTGTAAAGAACAATCTGAATTACTCTTTTTTAAACATAATTTAATCGATTATGAAAATATTTTTTAATCTGAAGCAATTATGAAATATAAAAACATTTTACAAATTGATGATGATTACGATGACTGCAGCTTCTTTCTAGAAGCCTTGGAGGAAGTCTCCGCAGCTGCTTATACTGCGATTCATAACCCGGTTCAGGCATTACAGCAGCTTATAAATAGTGAAATACGGCCAGATATTATTTTTCTTGACATTAATATGCCTATTATGAATGGAATGGAATTGCTGACTGAAATGAAAAAGAAAGATCCAATAAAAGACATTCCTGTCATTATATTTTCTACCACAATATCTATTGATGCACAAAAAAAATTACAGGATTTAGGTGCCACAGACTATTACATTAAACCAAATGATTTTAGTGTACTTAAAAATCTCCTGAAAAGTCTGATATAATATTTCAGATAATACCCTTCGTTGATTTTTCTAAATTGATACTCTCTCAATTTTTAGAATCTTGTTTTAGCAATACCAACCGCTATAGGGTGCTGATTTGGCATTTCCCTAAATTTCTCAAAGTTTCTTCCAACTGATGAACTATCGCATAAGCATCAAAAAAAATAATTTAAAAACACTGAATTTCAAATACTTAATGTTAATAAAAATAAATATATAAAATAAATTAAAAAGCAAAAATTACACGCGAAAATGTATTTTTTGCATCATTCGATTAAACTACAAAACCTTTTTAATAATAAAAAGACTTCTTATCTTTGATAAATTATATATAGAATTCCCAATGAAATCTCCTGAAATAAAAGAACCCAAACATACAGAACAGAATTTTCCCGTAGTTGGCATAGGAGCCTCTGCCGGAGGTCTGGATGCTTTTAAAAAATTACTTAAAGCCATCCCTAAAAATTCCGGAATGGCCTATGTCCTTGTACAGCATTTATCTCCTGATTATCCAAGTAACCTGCCTGATATTCTGGCACAAAGCACAGAAATTCCTGTGCACGAGATTATTAATGACATCAATCTTGCCCCCAATCATATTTACATTATCCCGGAAAATAACAATTTAATTGCCGAAGATGGCGTACTAAAACTGCATACCAGAACACGCGGTGAAAGAAAAAATGAAAGTATTGATATTTTCTTTCAGTCATTGGCTGAAATACATAAAACTTTTGCTATTGGCGTGATTCTGTCCGGAACTGCTTTTGACGGTACTTTTGGACTCAAAAAAATAAAAGAACTTGGCGGCGTAACCATTGCCCAGGATCCCGAAACGGCTTTGTTTAAAGGAATGCCACAAACTGCCATCGATTCAGATGTTATAGACTATATATTAGCACCGGAAAAAATACCGGAACAATTATTACAAATCCGTAAAAGTTATACCACAAATTATGGGTATAGCGATGAAGAAGATATTCCTAAAGATGAAGAGGAAACGCTGCACCAGATTCTTAATATTGTTTTTTTAAGAACCGGAAATGATTTTAGTCATTACAAAAAACCAACCATCAGAAGACGAATCGCCCGAAGAATGGTTATTGTACGCAGAGAAACGCTGCAAGACTATTTTAATTTTCTTCGAAATGACAAAACAGAACAGGATTTGCTGTTTAATGATTTCCTGATACCGGTTACCTATTTTTTTAGGGATCATAAGTTTTTCGAATCACTGCCACAAATCGCCTTTCCCCAATTAATTCAAAATACGGTTAATAATAATTTACGCATTTGGGTAGCAGGATGTGCAAGCGGTGAAGAGGCCTATTCACTCGCAATAAGTATTCATGAATATCTTGTACTAAGAGGCAACAAAGACATAAGAGTTCAGATTTTTGCTTCGGATATTTCTGAAAAATGTATTACAAAGGCACGAGCTGCCTGTTACTCAGCACAGGATGTTCAGCATGTTTCGCCGTCAAGGCTTCAAAATTATTTTACAAAACGCGATGGGCATTATCACATAAATAAAGTCATTCGTGATATGTGTATTTTTGCTGTTCACAACTTTATCAAAGATCCGCCTTTTGCCCGAATTGATTTGGTTTCCTGCCGTAATGTATTGATCTATTTTGATCCTTTTTTACAAAATAAGGTATTAAGCTCCTTCCATTATTCTTTAAAAGAAAAGGGGATTCTGTTTCTTGGAAAATCAGAAACAACTGTCAATGCACAAAACTTATTTGAGCCTGTTGGGAAACAGGAGAAAATATACACCCGTAAATATGCGGCTGGCCGTTATGTGCCTGAAGCTTTTAAACCATCAAACTTAAATACGCGTGAAAAACCGGAATTACATGTGAAAAAGCAATCTCCTGAAACTGATTTTAGAAAAATTGCCTCTGATATTTTATTCCTAAAATATACTCCGGCAAGCGTAATTGTAAATGAACATCTAGAAATTGTCCATTTTCATGGAGATACAAGTAATTTTTTACTGCCATCGCCTGGGAAACCTAATTTTAATGTTTTAAAAATGGCTCGCGAAGGCATTAGCTTTGAATTGCGTAATGCTATTCTAAAATTAAAGGAAGATAATAAAAACGTATTTAAAGAAAACATAACCGTTAAAAATCAGCCGTATCTGGCATCATTTGAAGTAGTTCCTATTCCGAATGACGCAGAACACATCATGATTCTTTTTTACAAAAATCCGCTTCCTGAATTGGATACTGACGGTTCCTCAAAAAGAACAATTTCTGATCAGCAGCGTATTAAAGATCTCGAAAATGAATTATCTCAGCTTCGTGAAGATATTAAACGTGTAACCGAGGAACAGCAAACTGCATTTGAAGAATTGCAGACTACCAATGAAGAATTATTGAGCAGCAGCGAAGAGCTTCAGGCAATGAACGAAGAACTGGAAACCTCAACGGAAGAACTTCAATCGAATAATGAAGAATTGATGTGTGTCAATGATGAATTAATGGATCGTCAGGACCAGTTGATTTCCACGAGAAATTATTCGGAATCTATATTTAAAACCATTCGGGAACCTTTATTAATTATTGATAAGGATTTTTTTGTCAAAAGTGCCAATCCTTCCTTTTATAAATATTTTCAAACTACAGAAAAAGAAACAGAAGGTCATTCTTTCTTTGAAATTGGGGACTGTCAATGGGACATTCCAGAATTTAAAGAACAGAT
>CBFGNY010000213.1:0-7005 GCA_965650235.1 uncultured Flavobacterium sp.
TGCAGCGGCGGCTGTATTTTTTGGATTTTTATCGGTTTGGTTTTATCAAAATCAATTTCGAAACAATTATACTGTTTTGACTTATAAAGAACTTGTTAATGATAATAATGAAGGACTTGTTGAGCAAACAAATAATTCTGATAAGCCACAAGTAATTACTTTATCAGATGGCAGTTCTGTCCTGTTGCAGCCCAATAGTAAATTAAGTTATCCTAAAATTTTTACAGGTAACGAAAGAAAAGTCTATTTATCAGGAGAAGGTTTTTTCGAAATTAGTAAAAATCCCCATAAGCCATTTTTAGTTTACGCAAACGAAATTGTTACAAAGGTAGTTGGTACTAGTTTTCGTGTAAAAGCTTACTCGGACTACCCAAATGTTGAAGTGCTTGTCCGTACTGGGAAAGTAAGGGTAAGCTCAAACGAATTGGTTGCAAATTCAGATCAGAATAAACAGATCGTTTTACTTCCCAATCAGGCCTTACGTTTCATAAGAGGCAACTTAAAATTTAATAAGATAACAGATATCACGCAAGACAAGACATTAGTGGGTAGTGGTGGCAATATTGAACAATTGAGTTTTGAATTTAATGATATTCCTATAGATCAGATTTTAAAAACAATAGAACAGGCATACCTTGTAAAGATTGATTTCCCTAAGGACAAATTAAAGGATTGTTATTTAACAACCTCATTAAGTGACCAGCCACTATCAGAAAAACTTAAAATTATTTGTCAGAGTATTGGCAGTGATACCAGTTTTGAGATGAAAGGAAATCAAATTATAATAACATCACAGGGATGTAACTAAAACAATAATGTAATCTTTAATAAAAACCAAATTGTTGCCTATGTGATAAAACTACAAAAAAAGTGTCGAAATGCTGTAACACTCGACACTTAATAAATTAAATAACTCTCTGTAAAAGAGTCGTTTTATTGTGTTTCTAAAAAAATACGCTTGAACAGTATTAATCAAAACAAATCAAAATTATGAAAAAATCAGTTGGTAAACAACGATTACTCTATCGAATCATGAAAATAACACTATTTCAGTTCATCTTAGCGCTTATATTTTCAAGTGTCACTCTGGCAAACAGTGTGAATGGACAAAGAAAATTAGATACAAAAGTCACTATTGCAGTTGAGAATTTAAGTTTAGATAATGTTTTATCTAAGCTTGAAAAATCTGCAAACGTAAAATTTTCGTATAATTCAAGGTTGCCACAGCTAAATCAAAAAATTAGTATCAAGGCTAATCAGGAAACATTGTCTAATATTCTTAATCAAATCCTGAAACCACTGAGTATTAATTTTACAGAAATAAGCAATCAGATTATTTTGCAAAATAATATAAAATTAAATAACTATTCAGATCCTGTTGTTATTAAAGGAAAAGTTACTGACCAAAACGGAGTGCCTCTGCCAGGAGTGACAGTAACGGCCAAAGGGACTAAAACTGTTGCGTTGACGGATTTTGACGGTACCTTTTCTATCAAAGTACCGATAAATTGTCACGAACTGGTTATTTCTTATGTTGGAATGGAAACCAAAGAAATTGGAGTAGAGAATACTTCACCAACAATTATTTTAACTGAAGTCGGGCAAACTTTAAAAGAGGTTGTAGTTATAACAGGTTATGAAAAAACCTCGAAAAGAACTTTTACAGGTGCTGTTAGTAAAATTCCTATTGAAGAGCTTAAAATTAACGGATTAGCTGATATAAGCAGAGCAATAGAAGGAAAAGCGGCCGGAGTTACTGTACAGAATATTACAGGAACCTTTGGTACAGCTCCAAAAATTACGGTTCGTGGATCTTCTTCAATTTTTGGAGATACAAAACCATTATGGGTTATTGATGGTGTTGTTCAGGAAGATATTATTAATGTATCTGTATCTGATTTGGCTTCCGGAAATTCTGCAACATTATTAAGTTCTTCTGTTGCCGGAATTAACCCTAATGATATACAAAGTATAGAAATTTTGAAAGATGCGTCTGCAACTTCGATTTATGGATCAAGATCTTTAAATGGAGTTGTAGTTGTAACTACAAAGCAAGGACGAAAAGATTCACCATTAAAGATAACATATTCATTAGATCAAACGGCTAGAACAACACCTAATTATAGTCAATATGACATTTTGAATTCAAAAGAAACAATGAGTGTTTTGAAAGAAGTTGAAGCAAAAGGATTTTTAGACTTGCCTTCGACAGCACAAGGACGTTTTGGTGGAGTTTATAATATATTAGCCAGAGGAATTAATACTCATGTTCCTGAAACCGACAGTTTTTTAGTTAAAGATACTCCAGCCGGGCATAATGCTTTTTTAAGAAAATATGAGTTAGCTAACACAAATTGGTTTAAGGTACTTTTTAGGCCTTCGATTGCCCAAAACCATTCCCTGAGTTTTTCGGGAGGAGGAAAAAATACTGCAATGTATGCTTCATTAGCTTATTATAATGATCCTGGCTGGAGTATTGCTGATCATGTAAAACAGCTTTCATCAAACTTAAAAGGTACCTTTTATATTAATGATGATTTAAATATTACACTAACCACTCAGGCTTCTATAAGAAATCAGGGTGCTCCTGGAAGTTATGAAAGTGAAAAAGATGATTATAATGGAATGACAACCCGAAATTTTGATATTAATCCTTTTAAGTATGCGTTAAATACAAACAGAACACTAAGACCTTACGATGACAATGGCAATTTGGAATATTATAGAAGCAATTGGGCACCTTTTAATATTTTGAATGAACTTAAAAATAATTTCATGGAAATACAGGTAAAGGATATTCGTTTCCAAATGGATTTAGAATATAAAATTAACCCTTACCTGACTTATAATCTTGCGGGTTCAGTCCGTTATGCCAATACGGGGAGAGAACATAAAATTCTTGAAAACTCAAATATAGTTGGCGCTTATAATGCCGCAGAATCACCTGTTGTCAGAGACGAGAATATTTTTTTATATCAGGATCCAAATAATTTAGTAGCTCCAAAAGTTGCAGTTCTTCCTAATGGTGGAATGTTAAGAAAATTTACAGATGATCTGACTTCTTATTATGTAAGAAATAGCATAAACTATAGACGTACTGTGAATTTTAAACATGAACTTGAGGGATTGTTTGGTACAGAGCTAAGGTCCATAAATAGAAATAGCGACAATTTTACCGCTTATGGCATCCAATACGATAAAGGCCTTACCGGTTTTACAGATCCAAGAATATTAGAGAAAACTATTATTGAAGGTAATTCGTATTTTGGATTTAATGCAGAAAGAGAAAGAACGGTAGGCTTTTTTGGAAAAATGGGCTACACTTACGATAGACGTTATACAGGATCAGTTACCGGACGTTATGATGGTTCAAACAGACAGGGTAATAATGATTCATCCAGTTGGCTGCCTACCTATACTCTTAGTGGAAAATGGAATGTTAAAGAAGAAAATTTCATGAGAGATGTTAAATCTATTAATAATTTAGCATTGAGAGCTTCTTACGGACTTACTGCAACAGCAGGCCCGGCTACTAATTCATTGGCAATTTATAACAGTTTTATCACTGATCGTCTAAATCTTGGAGACAGAGAATCCGGGATTAATATAGACCAATTGCAAAATGCAGATTTAACCTGGGAAAAGCAATTTGAAACCAACTTAGGTTTCGATCTTGCCGTGTTCAATAACAAATTGCAATTAACAACTGATGTGTACAGCCGTAAAGCTTTTGATTTAGTTGATTATGTAATAACATCAGGAATTGGCGGACAAACAATCAAACAAGGCAATAATGCCAATATGGAAACTAAAGGTCTTGAAGTTAGTTTGGCTACTAAAAACATAGCTATTAAAGATTTTAAATGGTCAACTATTTTTAATTTTTCAGTATATAATCAGAAAATTACAAAGTTAGAGAATCAGGCATCAGCTTTTGATTTAATTGAAGGAACAGGAGGAAACACTATTGGGCATCCAAGAAACTCTCTGTACTCTTATCAATTTACAGGATTAAATAATCAGGGTTTGCCAACTTTTATAATGAAAGACGGACAATTGGATAACATTGCCGGAGCAAACTTTTATGATAATGAAAATGTAACCAAATATTTAAAATATGAGGGCTCAATAGAGCCTAATAAATCTGTTGGGCTTTCGAATACTTTCACTTACAAAAATTGGTCATTATATGTCTTTGTCGTTGCATCCGGAGGAAACAAAGTTCGTTTGAACCCTGTCTATTCCAGCGAATATGATGATTTAACTGTTTTCACAAAAGATTTTACCAATCGTTGGATTAATCCCGGAGATGAAAATAATACCAATGTACCCGTAATAGCGGATGAAGTTTTGATTAATAATTACAATGCCGAGTCAAAATCATTGGGAATAGCTTATAACACATACAATTTCTCAGATGCGCGTATCGCAGATGGAGACTTTGTCAGATTAAAAAATGTATCCTTAAGTTGGGAATTCCCTAGAGCTTTTAAACAAAAAATAGGTGTAACAAATTTTACATTAAAAGGATCAGCAATTAATCCATTATTAATTTATTCAGATAAAAGATTAAACGGTCAGGATCCTGAATTTCGTAATACGGGAGGTGTAGCATTACCAATTACAACTCAATATACATTTACTTTAAACATTTCATTATAATCTATAAATATTATGAAAAAATTAAAAATTATACCAGCATTATTACTACTTATAAGTATTAGTAGTTGTGATGAATTTCTTTCTGAAACCCCTGATAACAGGACACAAATAGATACACCGGAAAAAATTTCTGAATTGCTGGTTAATGCTTACCCAAATGCAAGTTATATGGAGTTTGCCGAAACCATGACTGACAATGTTTTTGACAGTGCTGATCCTGGATTATTTACAGTTATGAATTCAGAAAACTACAACTGGGAAATGAACAACAGTACTGGTACTGACACACAGTCCAATTATTGGAATGCTTGTTATACTGCAATTGCACATGCTAATAAAGCACTTGATGCTATTGAGGAGCTCGGCAGTCCTGCAAGTCTCAATCCGCAGAAAGGAGAGGCTTTAATTGCGAGGGCTTATGCACATTTTATGTTGGTTTCATTTTGGTCTAAACGTTATGACCCGGCTACTGCTGATACAGATTTAGGGATACCATATGTAACAGAACCGGAAGATGTATTGATCAAAAAATACAACAGAAATTCGATGAAGGAAGTTTTTGACTATCTTGAAAATGATATAGAAGAAGGACTAAAATATGTTACCGATGATTACAATCAGCGTAAATTCCATTTTAATAAAGAGGCAGCGAAAGCTTTTGCATCACGTTTTTACCTGATAAAAGGAAATTGGAACAGAGTTATTGAACTTACAGATCAATTAGCAGCTAATCCGGATGGAAAACTAAGGGATTATACATCTTATCTGAATCTTGATTATAATACTCAAATAAAAACTTATGCAGAGCCAACTCAGGAAACAAATTTATTGATTGCCTCGGTACCGTCATTCTATTCAAGATCTTTTTATCTAAACAGATTTCAGCTGACGGCAACCAGAACAAACGAAATTTTAGGTTCTGCAAGCAATATTTTTAATAAACTATGGCTTTATCCAATCTTAAGTTACAATGGTAATACAGTATTTGTACTCAAATTTAATGAATATTTCAAATATACAAATGCCAATTCAGGTGTTGCATATATTGGAATGGTATTATTCAGTAATGATGAATTCTATTTGAATAGGATAGAAGCACTTGTAATGGCAAACAGAATAGATGAAGCAAGAGCAGCATTGCAATATTTTATTGGAATACGAACAGAGGAATATGATCCGGCAACTGATATTTTAACTGATGAATCAATAGTTGGTAAATACCCTGTAATCGAAAATGAATATACTCCTTTTTATGCTCTGACTGATTTGCAAACATCATACATAAAGGCTATAGCGGAGTTCCGCAGGAGAGATTTTATGCAGGAAGGTATCAGATGGTTTGATATTAAGCGATTTAATATAGAGGTTGAACATGAAATATACAATGAGCCAACAAATATTTTGACTAAAGATGACAATCGCCGGGCATTACAAATACCACTTCAGGCATCAACTAATGGTATCGAAAAAAATCCAAGATAAATTAATAGCAAGCACATGAAAACAGTTAAACAATATACAATGACTTTTTTGGCAATAGCTGCAATCGTTTTTTCAGGATGTACACATGAAGATCAGCCTGAGGGAAGCCAATTAGATGTCACAAATCCTCCTCAATCAACATTAGATAATTGGATTACGGATAATTATTTAAATCCTTATAACATAAATGTCCAATACAAATGGAACCAGAATGCCGTTGATGTTAGTCGCTACCTGTATCCGCCTCAGGAAGAAAAAGTACAGCCCGTTTTAGAAATTATACAAAAAATCTGGTTGGATAGTTACAAAACAATTGCCGGCCCTGATTTTGTAAAGAAAATTGCCCCCCGTGAAATTGTAATGGTTGGGGGAATGAATTTGGATTTTTCCGGAAATGTTATTTTAGGTTTGGCAGAAGGCGGGCAAAGAGTAACACTTTTTGAAACGGATAATGTGGATGTTACTGACAGGGAAAATGTAAAACGATTTATCCATACGATACAGCATGAATACATTCATATTTTAAATCAGCATAAACCATATGATGAAGAATCTATGGCAAAAGTAACCCCATCCGGTTACAGTGCAGTTTGGTATCTTACCTCAGATGTGGATGCTAATGAAGAAGGGTTTATTACAGCTTATGCGAAGTCGAATATTAATGAAGATTTTGCTGAAATGGCTTCTGTTATGCTTATTAGTTCTAAAGATGAATATGAGGCCTTTTTGGCAGGTATACAAAGTGAGACAGCTGTTGCTGCGATAAGAGCGAAAGAAGCTATTGTTGTCAAATATTTCAAAAAAGAGTTCAATCTGGATTTTTATGCTTTAAGAGATGAAGCAGAAAAAAATACTACAGCA
>CBFGNY010000214.1:0-6883 GCA_965650235.1 uncultured Flavobacterium sp.
TTTGGTAGCAAATGCTGTTTACATTCTGATTTTTTTCTTAATCATGCAATTATACTCATAACTTATGCAGCTATTTGATTGGTTCGTACTAATTGTTACGCTTCTGTTTATTGTTGGATATGGATCCTGGAAAACAAAAGGAAGTAAAAATGTAGAAGATTTTATTTTAGGAAATAATGAAACACCCTGGTACACCGTAGGACTTTCGGTTATGGCTACCCAGGCCAGTGCCATTACTTTTTTATCGACTCCAGGACAGGCTTATCATGACGGAATGGGGTTTGTGCAGTTTTACTTTGGATTGCCTATTGCCATGATTGTCATTTGTTTGACATTTATTCCACTATATCACAAAAACAAAGTATTTACCGCCTATGAATTTCTGGAAAAACGATTTGATGTAAAAACACGGTCTTTAGCTGCTATTCTATTTTTAGTGCAAAGAGGATTAGGAACCGGGCTAACCATTTACGCTCCCGCAATCATCTTATCGGCTCTTTTAGGGTGGAATTTAACTATCATGAACATTATTATTGGTCTTCTCGTTATCATTTACACTTTTTCAGGAGGCACAAAGGCAGTAAATGTGACGCAAAAACAGCAGATGTTTGTCATCATGTCCGGAATGTTTATTACGTTTTTCCTTATTCTGCATTATTTGCCACAGGACATGACTTTCTCTAGTGCTATGCATATTGCAGGTGCCAATGATAAAATGAATATTGTAGATTTCTCATTTGATCCGGAAGAAAAATATACTTTTTGGAGTGGAATTACTGGAGGTTTCTTCCTGATGCTGGCCTATTTCGGAACAGATCAATCGCAGGTCGGACGCTATTTGTCCGGAAAATCCGTTAAAGAAAGCCAGATGGGTCTAATCATGAACGGACTCTTAAAAGTTCCTATGCAGTTTTTTATATTGCTGACAGGAGTCATGGTTTTTGTGTTTTTTCAATTCAATCCTGTTCCGCTAAACTTCAATCCAAATAATAAAATTGTCATCGAAAAATCTGCTTTTAAAGAGGAATATCATGCTTTAGAAAAAAAATTAGACAAGCTTTCCGAAGACAAAAAAGTAATTAATCTTTTGTATATCGATCAATTGAATCAGGATTATGATAATCCAATTCTACGAAAAGAATTAGTTACCTTATCCAACAAGGAAAAAGACTTGCGTGACAGGGCCAAAGAAATCATCGCTAAAGCGGATAGCAACAGCGAAACAAATGATAAGGATTATGTGTTTTTTCATTTCATTTTGCATTATTTGCCAAAAGGGCTTATCGGATTATTACTGGCTGTAATTATTTCGGCTGCAATGTCTTCAACCGCTTCTGGCTTAAATGCATTAGCATCAACAACCGCTATTGATATTTATAAACGAAATCTCAAAGAAGAGAAATCTGAAAAACATTATTTAAATGCAACCAAATTCTTTACACTTTTTTGGGGAATTGTAGCTATCCTTTTTGCCTGTGTAGGAACTTTATTTGAGAATTTAATTCAGTTAGTCAATATCATTGGCTCTATTTTTTACGGTACAGTCCTGGGAATATTTTTAGTGGGTTTTTATTTGCGACGTGTTCAGGCAAGACCTATGTTTTATAGTGCTATAATTAGTCAGATAACCATTTTTGTTATCTATTATTTCATGATTTACATTTATCCAAGCGGTCAGGAAAAATTAGGCTATTTATGGCTTAATTTTATTGGTGCAATCCTAACTATCTTATTATCGCTATTGATGCAAATTGCTTTTTTCAGAAGAAACAATTCTGAGTTGAATGAAATATAAGTTTGAGATAGAAACATTCTAAATACCTAATTGAATATGTTGCACTTTAATTTTACTCCATTTCCGATTATAGAAACAGAACGTTTGGTTTTAAGACAAATCACAAATGATGATGTAAATGAAATTTTCGAATTACGTTCAAATCCGGAAACAATGAAATATATTCCGAGACCTTTAGCAAAAACAACTGAAGATGCATTAGAACATATTGCAACAATAGAAGACAAAATTATTTTAAATGAAGGAATTAATTGGGGAATAACTTTAAAAGGCAATGAAAGACTATTGGGTATGATTGGTTTTTACCGAATGCAGCCCGAAAATTTCCGTTCTGAAATTGGCTATATGCTACTGCCGGAATTTCATGGAAAAGGAATTATCACTGAAGCTGTCAAAAGATTGATTACCTATGGCTTTAATGATCTTAAACTGCATTCGATTGAAGCTGTAATTGATCCTGAAAATTTTCCTTCTGAAAAGGTTTTGCAAAAATGCAATTTTATCAAAGAAGCTCATTTAAAAGAATCTCAATTTTATGAGGGAAAGTTTTTGGATAAGGTAATTTATTCATTGTTAAATAAGTAACTTTTTATTTAAAAAAAATCTTATAAAAATTTACTTTTTTATAATTCTAAACATTCTATTGCTATATATTTGCAACCGAAAAACAAGTATTAAAGCTCTTGTTTTAAATTTAGACATGAGAAAAATACTTATTATAATTGCTTTTATAATTTCTGTTAGCGTACAAGGCCAAACTTATATAAAATTTAATGCATTGACAGCCTTAGCCCTTGTTCCTAATGCGGCAGTAGAAACAAGCATTGGAGAAAAAACTACTTTTAGTTTTGATATAATGGCTTCTTTTTGGGAATCTTTTAATGATAAAAAACCGATGAAATTTTATACTTTCACTCCCGAAATCCGCTATCATTTTAAGGAAAAATATAATGGTTTTTATGCTGGATTTCATTCAGGATTTGATACTTACGAAATTCAGAAATGGGGTTATTGGGAGACTAACATGTATGAAAAAGGAATTGGATATAGATTAGGTGCTACTATAGGATATAATGTCAAATTAAATAACAAATTTTTGCTGGACATTTTTGTTGGTGGTGGGTGGCATCAGGGATTCTATAAAGGTTATTATAATGATGGCACACCCGGAAGATACGAAATAGCCAAAAGTTGGAATAAAAGTGGAGAGTGGTTACCATACCGTGGAGGAGTAATGCTTTCTTATAAATTAAATTAATTTTCAGGAAATTTAGAAATTGATTTAATATATAATTCTTCTACTTTTTTTCGTGCCCAATCTGTTTTTCTTAAAAAAGTCAGGCTTGATTTTATACTGGGATTTTCGGTAAAACATTTTATTGAAATTATTTCACCCAAAGTATCAAAACCATAGTAATCAACTAATTTCTCTACTATTTTTTGAAGTGTGATTCCGTGTAAGGGATCTTTTGATTTTTGATTTTCCATACTGCAAATTTATATGATTTCCAGAAAAACAATTGCTCTTTCATATATTTGTTGCTAAATTTGTCTTCCTATGTTAAAAACAGTCAATATACTTAATAAAAGAGCCAGGTTTGATTATGAGATAATCGATACCTACACTGCCGGAATTGTTTTGGCAGGAACCGAGATAAAATCTATCCGATTAGGAAAAGCAAATATTACAGAGAGTTTTTGTGAATTCAGTAATAATGAGCTTTTTGCAATAAATACCTATATTGAAGAATACGCTTATGGAAACCAATTCAATCATAAATCAAGAAGCGAAAGAAAATTGCTTCTGAACAGGAAAGAATTAAAAAGCCTTCAGAAGAGTGTTCAGGCAAAAGGATTGACTATAGTTCCGCTCAAATTATTCACGAATGAAAAAGGATTAGCCAAACTTCAAATTGGCCTTTGCAAGGGAAAGAAGAATTATGATAAGCGAGAATCCTTAAAAGAACAAGATACTAAACGTGACTTAGATCGCATTAAAAAAGCTTTTAATTAAATTAATTAAGTTGCATTTATTTATTGTTTTGTATTTATAGGATGAAGCAGGAATGCCTCAAAGAGAACAAATGAATCTGGACGGGAACTATAAAGTCTGATTTATGCTACTTATTTAAGTCAAACTGTTGATGCTATAGTGCAGGAAGTCGTTAAAGAAATGCGAAAAGATGTGACTCTGCCTCCAAAATAAAACTTCGAAGAAGCAATATTAACAATATTGCTTTTTTATTTAAATTTTTTATGACAAAAAAAGTCAAGACAATTAAACTCTTATAATATGAAATCACTTCTTAAAAACGGAAGAGAGCAAAAAGGACTAAAAACCCGGGAAGTCGCACAAATACTGCGCATTGACCAAGCCTTAATCAGTAAATTTGAAAGTGGTCTTCGAAAGCCGACAAAAGAACAAATTTTAAAATTAGCAGAACTTTTAGAAATTGATTTCGAAACTATAATGATTGCCTGGTTGAAAGAAAAAATTTTATATGAAATAGAAAATGAAGAATTTGCGTTGAAAGCCCTTACAGCTGCAGAGCAGGAACTTAAATATAAAAAATCAATCTCTAAAATAAAATTATCCAGTACATTGGAGAAAATCTTAAAAGAAATTGATATTCTAAAAGCTAAATTGAATGCTTATCCTCAAAATGATTTGTTTAAGATTGTAAAATCATTCGAACTGGAATATACTTTTGAAACTAACCGAATAGAAGGAAATACCATGACCCTTCGAGAAACAGAAATGGTTATTAATGAAGGCTTAACAATTTCGGGGAAAAGTATGCGGGAACATCTGGAAGCGATCAATCATCAGGAAGCAATTCGTTTTATAAAAGATTTACAGCAAAAAAATAGTTCCTTTAATGAACGCGATCTTTTGTCAATGCATAATTTGATTTTAAGAGGAATAAATCCGGAAGATGCAGGACGTTATAAAAAACCAAAGATTGCAGACGATAAAAATTATACTATTTCTCCAGAACCCTCTATGATTACTAAAGAAATAGAAGAGTACTTTTTTTGGTATGAAATCAATAAAAACAAACTACATCCAATAATTTTAGCAGCAGAAATGCATATTCGCCTTTTAAAAATTAATCCATTTAATGATGGAAACGGAAAAACTTCGCGATTGGTAATGAATTTGATTTTATTGCAAAAAGGATATTTAATAGCAAACATACAAGGGCATAATGAAAATAAGATGTATTATTCTCAACTGCTGGAAAATACTCTACTCGAAAACAATACAGAAGACTTTGTATTATTTATTGCTCAGATTGAGAAAGAAAGCTTAGAGAAACATATTAATATCATCACAAGTTCAAATTAGTTTTCAACATTCAAAAAAGCTTTTCCAAGATTTTCAATACTATCTGATGCTATAAAAGATTGATAACCGGTTTGTGGCAATGCAATATCAGCGGTTGATCCATGAAGAAAAACACCTAGTTGTGCTGCCTGACAAGGCTCGTAATTTTGGGCCAGTAAGCCTGTAATGATTCCGGTTAGTACATCGCCGCTTCCGGCTGTTGCTAAAGCAGCGTTTCCAGTAGTATTTTTATAAACTGTCGTTTGATTGATTATAAAAGTTGGAGCACCTTTCATAACGATAATAACTTTATAATGTTCTGAAAAAGCTATTGCTTTTTGAAACTTTTGAGATTCAGAATTCCATTTGCCAATCAAGCGTTCCAGTTCTTTTGGATGTGGTGTCAGGATTGTTTTTTCGGGAACTAATTCCAGCCACGCTTTATTTTCTGACAAGATGTTTAAAGCGTCTGCGTCAAGAACCAAAGGAGCTTTATTAACTCTTAAAAATTCAAATAAAGCTTTTTGCGTACCCAATTCCTGACCTATTCCCGGCCCGACTCCGATTGCTTGCGGAATTAACGGCAAATGAATATTTGTAATGAAATTTACATTTTCATCTGTAATTGTCATCACTTCAGGATTTGAGATTTGAAGAATTTGGTAACCACATTTTGGTATAAAAGCAGTTACCAGTCCGCAGCCTGATTTTAAACAGGATTTTGATGCTAAAACTGCTGCCCCTATTTTGCCATAACTTCCGGCAATAATCACTGCATGACCCTGAATTCCTTTGTGTGTAAGAGGATTTACATGTTTATAAAATTTGAGAATTTCTTCTTTGGTGATTAAAAATGGAGTTTTCATTTGACCGATTTTATAAATTTAAAGTTACATAAAAAACAGAATACAAGAATCGTAATTGCTAACGAAAATTCATAGCCCTGATAGCAACGACATCCTTTTGTTTTTTTCTTTAAAAAACAAAAGATATAGCGGATAGCAGGAAATAGCTCCTAATCATTGCGAAATTTATAATTTAGAGTACTTATCTTCGATATTTTTTGAATAAATTTGCGACTCAATTTTATAAAACGACACAATGAAAAATACTGCGCTTACGCACATACATGAAGGTTTAGGAGCAAAGATGCTGCCTTTTGCAGGTTATAATATGCCAATTACTTACGAAGGTGTAAATGCTGAACATGAAACAGTTCGTAACAGTGTGGGCGTTTTTGACGTTTCGCATATGGGAGAATTTTTATTGACAGGTCCAAATGCTTTGGCCCTGATTCAGAAAGTAACTTCAAACGATGCTTCGACTTTGGTAATTGGAAAAGCGCAATATTCCTGCCTCCCAAACAATGACGGCGGAATTGTAGACGATTTGATCGTTTATAAAATGAAAGAAGAACAATATTTACTAGTCGTAAATGCTTCGAATATTGAAAAAGACTGGAACTGGATTTCTTCGCACAATGATTTGGGTGTTGAGATGAAAAACCTTTCGGATGACTATTCATTATTGGCAATCCAGGGACCAAAAGCGGTTGAGGCTATGCAATCTTTGTCTTCTATAGATTTATCTGCCATTGAGTATTATCATTTTAAAGTAGCTGATTTTGCGGGAATCGAGCATGTAATTATATCTGCGACTGGTTATACAGGTTCTGGCGGATTTGAGATTTATTGCAAAAACAGCGAAGTTGAGCAGGTTTGGAACAAAGTTTTTGAAGCCGGAGCAAGTTATGGAATTAA
>CBFGNY010000215.1:0-6822 GCA_965650235.1 uncultured Flavobacterium sp.
ATTGCTTTTGGGTTGTTTATGACCTTTATTTTATATTTTGTTTTTGAAGTACAATCCAACAGCAAGTATGATAATGATTTGGTTGTTGAAGAATATTACAAACACGATTTGCATTTTCAGGACGAGATGAAACGCATTCAGAATGCCCACGACTTACAGCAAAAACCGACTGTTGTATTTAATTCAGAAGGAGTGAAAGTTGTTTTCCCTACTGCTTTCAATGCTGATAAAATAAAAGGAAATGTATTGCTCTACCGTGCTTCCAATAAAAAATTTGATTTCAATACGCCAATTGCTTTGAATAATTCCGCTTTGTTAATTCCAAAAAACAAACTCATCAAAGGACAATGGAATGTGAATATGGAATGGCAATATGAAGGAAAAAAATACTTGACGAAAGAGGTTATTTATGTAAATTAAAATAGATGCAGTTAAACTGATTTCAAAGTTATTTTTAGTTTTGAATCTGCTGAATCTGCAAAATCTGCGAGCCTAAATTTTCACGCAGATTTAGCAGATTCAGCAGATTTTTAATCCTTTTAGTCAATAAATCTGTTGTTAAAAAATCAAATAAAATGCTGTACACTGCTTTTATATTAGGTTTAATCAGTAGTTTTCACTGCATCGGAATGTGCGGTCCAATAGCTATGATGTTGCCGGTTGATAGACAGAACGAAACCAAAAAAGCAACTCAGATCATAACGTATCACTTAGGCCGATTGACTGCTTATGCTTTTATCGGCTTCATTTTTGGCTTGTTGGGAAAAGGATTTTTTCTCGCAGGAATGCAACAGAAAATGTCCATTTTTATTGGAGTGATCATGATTCTGATTGTGCTGATTCCGGAGAAAATTTTCTCAAAATATAATTTCTCGAAACCGGTTTACAAAATCATTTCAAACATCAAATCGAATTTAGGTAAACAGTTCAGAAACAAAAGTTATAAATCGCTTTTTACGATTGGTTTGCTCAACGGTTTTTTGCCCTGCGGAATGGTTTATATCGCTTTATTTGGTGCTATTGCTATGCAAAGTGCCAGTTTCGGAATTCTGTATATGATTTTATTCGGATTGGGAACGGTGCCTTTAATGAGTGCTGTTGTTTATATTAATTCAATGCTACAACTGCCTTTTCGAAATAAAATACAAAAGGCAATTCCGTATGTAGCGGTGATTATTGGGATTCTGTTTATTCTAAGAGGTTTGGGATTGGGGATTCCTTATGTTTCTCCTTCTAATATGAGTTTGTTTGTGCAGTCAGCGCCTAATTGTCATTAAAGGCAGATAATGAATATTGTTAAAGCTTTAGCTAACGTTCTGTGCTTGTAACGGATTAAGAAATCTTAAACTTTTTCGGTTTAATACTAATTTTACAATTACAAAACTATCTTTAAATTAAGCTAAACCCCAAATGGCTTGTATCTTATGTTAGTAGTATGGTTTACTTGAAAAGTTCTGTTAACCAATTTGTAAGTTTTTTGCAAGTTTCCTCATCTGTGGAAAGGTATTTTTTAGTAATGCTTTGACCCATAGGAGTTCCTGGATCAGCTTGACAAGCTAGCCATGAGTGTATAACAACTTTAGATTTATGAATTAGAGAATAGGGATTAAGATTTTGATTCTCAATATTTTCTAATGTTTGATTGACGATTGGTAAAAGTTTATCATCTTTAGGAACTAAAAAAGACATAAAGTCTTCAAGCATTCCATTTAAATTGTTGTTTGGCATTATCCAAACTCCAATTTTGATGTTCAGGTCGTTGTCCGTGTAAATCAACCCGTTCTCGGGTAAATCTTTTGGTAGAGCAAAACCAACATTAGTGAGCATTGTTTTTAGAGATATCCATCTACTACTTAATTCTGTATCCGCATCTACTATTATGCCGATAGTTTCTATACTTGATTGTTTAAATCTTATAGGTAATTGTTCATATAGTTTTCCTATTCCCTCACAATCAATGACATCAAAATTTTCTGAAATTTTAAATTTTTCACAAAGTGCCCAAATTACATGCTGATCATCATTGCCTTCTACAAGGAGCTTTTTGTTGAAGTTTTCTTTTACTCTCATTTACCTTGTTTCAATATTGTGGTCAGTAGCAATTTTAAGTTCTTGCGCATTAAATTCCACTTGTCTAATTTTGCCATTTATATTATCTAATCGAATTAATTTTCCTTCCATAGAATTATCAGGACTATTTAATATATTTTCAAACCCCACAATGCAGTCTTCACTATGAGTTGTTGCGAAAACCTGAATATTAAGCTTTTCAGACAAATTAAAAATTACTTTCCAAAGCTGTTCTTGCACAGAATGGTGAAGACCATTTTCAAATTCATCAATCAATAAAAAACCATTGTCACAATTGACTAGAGCTAGAATAATAGTTAAAATTCTATTTATTCCATCTCCCATACTTCTTAGAGGTAAAATATTTTGGACGTTTGAAAGTTTAATTACTGCAGTTCTTTCTCTTGAATTTTCTTCAATAAATGCAATTCTATCGGTTGATGGCTCAATTATTTTAAGTGCATCAATAACATATTGTTCTTTTTCAGTTAATGCAATAGTATCAAATAACTTACCGTTAATTTCTCGATCAATATTTCGGGTTCTAATAAATTGAAAACTTTCATTTGATCTTATTGATAAATTTCTAAACCCATATCTGTAGGGTCTATCTTCATCAAGAGAAAGAATATACGAAATATCTCCCATTTTAGTTTCAAATCCAAATTTAAAAATTGGCACTTGTTTTTCATTTTCATTATCCAAAATAGTTCGCTTTCTTGTTGTAATAGTACCATGATTATCTCTTTGGACTTCATCATAATATTTTACAAATCTTAAAGAAATAGATTTTTCGGGAGAAGTTTGTTCTCCTAATAAAGTATTTTCGAGAGAACCAATAGAAATTACATTTTCATTTTCAAACCCTACAACTCGATTTGTAAATAATGATGATAAAGAACGAATATTATATTCCGTTGGATTTTTTGTTGATTCTGATTGTTTGAAATTTTCACCTCTTTCACCTAAAAACTCATATATTAAACTCAAATCTCCTTTACTTGCATATAAAGCAATAGCTTCAAGTATGGTTGATTTACCAGTATTATTTTTGCCAGTTATTAGATTTACTCTTCCTAAAGACTTGATTTTTAATTCATTTAGGCTTCTGTAATTTTTTATGTCCAGTGTGTCAAGCATATTCAATTGTATTTAAACAAATGTAGTAATTTCATTTTAGTTTACTTCAATTCCACCCGCAATGTTTTAGATTAACGCTAACTTGTATATACTCGCTACAATGAAGAGACAATCTACCGATTTTGGGTGTATATACGAAATTTTACTTCTTTTTATATTTTCCAAATATAATCTTTTTCGTTCTGAATTATCCTTTCGATCTAAATACCTGTATCAAAACCTGTTTCTCAGCTTCAAGCAGTTTTGTAATTTCTTTGCAAACCCCAATTTAGTCAGCTTTCAGTGTAAATAATTTTAAACCGTCATTGAAAAAAGATTCGTTTCTGGTGATTTTCTTTTCAAATGCAAATCAAAAGCCATACAAATATTGCGTACAAAGGGTTTTC
Organism: uncultured Flavobacterium sp.; assembly: GCA_965650235.1. Lineage (GTDB taxonomy): Bacteria > Bacteroidota > Bacteroidia > Flavobacteriales > Flavobacteriaceae > Flavobacterium. Next base: position 3,597 of record CBFGNY010000215.1, read on the forward strand.
CGGCTTCTGTAATTCTGATTTTATTTACTTCGATTATAATCAGTTTGTCGTTTTCCATTTCTTTCAATTCGGATAAAACAACCGGAATTTCATCAAAATATAAACTTTCACTATTCCAGGAAGTTTCAAACTGGCAGGTTAAATTCAGAATGTGTTTTCGGATGATTAAATCTTCATCATCCAGAATATGACCTTTTACTACAGGCAATTTATCCCATTCCAATATCTGATAATAATCTTCCAGATTCTTTGTGTTTTGGGCAAAACTGTACCAGCTGTCGCTAATAGACGAAACACCTAAACCAATCATCAGTTGCGTTTTTGAAGCGCTATAACCCATGAAATTTCGGTGCAATTTCTGATTTTGACTGGCTTTATACAAACTATCAGAAGCCAAGGCAAAATGATCCATCCCGATTTCGTGATAGCCGTTTTTAGAGAGCAACTGTTTTCCAATTTCGTATAATTGTCGCTTTTCTGCATCTTTGGGTAGATCTTCATCATTGAATCCGCGTTGTCCGTTTCCTTTGATCCAGGGAGTATGCGCATAACTGTAAAACGCCAGTCGGTCTGGTTTTAAAGAATTTGTTTTTTCGATAGTATCCACAACATCTTCAATGGTTTGAAAAGGCAATCCAAAAATAATATCGTGTCCAATTGAAGTGTAACCAATTTCTTTTGCCCAAAAAGTGACTTTCGCCACATTGTGAAAAGGCTGAATTCGGTGAATGGCTTTTTGTACTTTTTCGGCATAATCCTGAACGCCAAAACTTACCCGGCGAAATCCAAGATCATATAATTTTTTTAGCTGTTCGTAAGTGGTATTATTGGGATGTCCTTCAAAACTAAACTCGTAGTTTTCGGCTTTATTGGCATAAGAAAAAATGCCGTTGATGAGTTGCTCCAGATTGTTTTTGGAGAAAAAGGTTGGCGTTCCTCCGCCCAAATGAATTTCTTTAATATTTGGTCTTTCAGAAAATAAATTACAATACAAACTCCATTCTTTGAGCAATGCTTTGATATACGTTTCTTCAACCGAATGGTTTTTGGTAATCCGTTTGTTGCATCCGCAAAAAGTACACATGCTTTCACAAAAAGGAAGATGGATGTACAAACTAATTCCGTTTTGTGAATTGCTTTCAGAAAAAGTATTTTGAAATGATGCTGTCCATTTTTCGGTTGTAAAATTACTTTCATCCCAATAAGGAACTGTTGGGTAACTGGTATATCTTGGACCGGGGACATTGTATTTTTGAGTGAGTGAAATTTCCATAAAAAAGCATTTTAGAATACCAAAATTACTTCGTCATCAGAAAAATTAAAATGATAAATATCATATTGAGCATAAATAAAAAGAGACTCATGATGAGCCTCTTTTCTGAATTAAATAACTAACGTGAAATAGAATCCTGAATTATTTTAAGCCATTTTTTTGCAAACATATGATCTTGGTAAGCACTTATTTGTTTGATGCGGTCATCATCAAAATCATAAAATGGTATTGTAATTTTTTTAGAAGTTTCCTTTTCCTGAAATTCAAAATCGATTTTAAGAATCGTGTCTGAATTTCCATGAGTTGTCAAAACTAATTTGCAGGAAGAAACACTCTTTAAATCCAAAAATATTGATTCCTGTTGATTTGGATTAAAATTCATTAAAATGAATTTTCCTTGTTTTTGATCTATGGTAAGCGTTTTATTGCTCTGAGATTCTGTTAAATCGAAATCCTGTGGATGCGTTGGATTGTATTTCTTTTTAATATTTAGAATTTTAGATTTGTTCGAAGCGCTTGATCGTGCTGAAAAATAGATTGGTATTGCGACTATGATAGCAATCACAATACCAATTATGGTAATACTTGTTTCCATGTTTTTTTTTGAATTAAATAAATAAATGAAATCATAAACGGTTCAAATGGAACTATTTATTGTTTTGGAAGAATAATTCTTCAGATTAAAATTTCATTATTTGACTACCAGAAAAAATGGAAGGGGTAGAGCATCAATAAGACTTTTTTACTCTGGGTAAAAAATTGATTTGAAAAGTTTGAAGCTGATTTTACTGCCTGATACTGCGGTACAACGGCCAATAAAAAATCAAACCATTTGATTATAGCAGGATGGTTTGTTTTAATGTTTGCTGCAAATTGATAATTTGACTGCGGCTGTATAAAAGCTAACGAATTTGCATAATCTTTAGAGAAATTGGTTTCCGTTTTTTGACTTTCGATTTTTTGCACAGCAATATGGTTTGCCTGAGAAGCAAAAAATCCCATGATCAAAAGTGATACAAAAATAACCGTTTTACGAATCCAATTCATGATGGCGAATTTAGTTAATAAAACACAGCTACAGAAATTTCAAATGCTAATTACTTCTTAAAATACTCAACTTGTATAGGATTGAGGATAATGTCTTTTATTGCTGCATTTTGAAGTAATAATCAGCTGAATGTTTTCCTCCTCCATAAAATAAAAAGAAAATACAAAGTAATAATACCACTATAGCTAAAATTAAACTTTCTGAATGCATGCGTCCCATGAAATTTACAAGAACAGCACCAAATAATATGGGTAATTGAGCAGCAATTGCCCAACGGGTAAGTAATCCAAAAACAATCATTATTCCTCCAATCATATGTGCTGGAGCGATATAATGCAAAAGAAACATTCCACCTCCATATTGATCAACAGGAGAAATCAAATCTTGTAAATATTGAGCATTTGTGACAAACCAAATTCCCTTCATAAACAAAAAAACACCCAAAACAATACGTATTAAATCTACTGGTAAATAAGTGTGCGAATTTGCCCATTTATTCAAACTTTTTACATTTTCCATGATGCAACGTGTTTAAAATTAGATACTAAGTTACTAATTTTTAGCGATATATTTATTTAAGTGTTTGGAAATAAGTTTTTTACTGTTTAGGAATTGCATTTTGAGAATCCTTAATTCAGACCTGAATAACACCCAGATTAAATTGTTTCTGAATAGGAGCGTGGTTGGCGGCTTCGATTCCCATAGAAATCCAGGTGCGTGTATCGAGAGGATCAATAATAGCATCTGTCCACAATCTTGAAGCGGCATAGTAAGGTGATGTCTGCTCGTCGTAACGTGCTTTTATCTTGTTAAATAATTCTGCTTCTTTGGCTTCATCTATGATTTCTCCTTTCGCTTTAAGCGAAGAAGCTTCAATTTGAGCCAAAACTTTTGCAGCCTGAGTT
>CBFGNY010000216.1:0-6790 GCA_965650235.1 uncultured Flavobacterium sp.
TTTTATTTCTTCTGCAGAAAGAATGTTTTTAATGGCTTCTAATTTTCCGTGATCCTGCAATATATGTTCTCTTTGGATAATCAGGATTTCTTCTTCCAATTTTGGATAATCGATCGAAATTTTGAATAAAAAACGATCTAATTGTGCTTCAGGCAAACGATATGTTCCCTCCTGCTCAATTGGGTTTTGTGTAGCAATAACTAAAAACGGAGTTTCCAGCTGATAAACAGAACCATCAATTGTGATTTGGCGCTCTTCCATTACTTCAAAAAGTGCGGCTTGTGTTTTGGCAGGAGCACGGTTGATCTCATCAATTAAAATTAAATTAGAAAAAATGGGACCTTGTTTGAATTCAAACTCTGAACTTTTTAAGTTGAAAATAGAAGTTCCTAAAATATCCGAAGGCATTAAATCCGGTGTAAACTGAATTCTGCTAAAACCAATATTAAGCGTTTTTGATACTAATTTGGCTGTGATAGTTTTGGCAACACCGGGAACACCTTCCAATAACACGTGTCCGTTAGACAAAATAGCAACCAGTAATTGGTCAATCATTTTATGCTGACCCACAATTACCGTTTCAATTTCTTTTTTGATACTGTTTACGTGATCTAAAAGTGGCGTTAAATTAAGCCTTGTTTCAAAATTCACATTTTCGTTAGTGATTTCAGTTTCTGTTATATTGATATCGTCCATATTGGTATGTTTTCTTTTATGAATTTCAGTTAAAATATTAATGTAAAACTTTCTCTATTGCATTATTAATTCTGATTAAATCTTCTTCCAGACTTCCGTGGTAACTTTTTCGGTGTTCGTTGATTAAAACTACAAGATCCCTAATATCGTTTTCATCTTTTCCTGATTTAAGATGCAATTTTTTGATAAATGCATCGTCCAGTTTTGAGGTGTCAATCAAATATTCATTTCGGATTTTTTCCAGAAAATAAATAATTTTTTTATCAATGATATTGTCGTGGTCGCCTTCCTGATAATACAAATTTCCGATGGTTTTGGTAAAATCGACTGTTAAATTAGGCAAGGGTTTTAGTATCGGTACAATTCTTTGCTTTCGCTTGACGTTAAAAAGTATAAAAATCAATATTCCGATTAAAGATAAATATAATGCCCATTCTAATGGGGGCTGACTTAAAATATATCGTAACGGAGAACCTGAAATTGATTCACTGTTTTGCCCTTTCGTATACCAAAAAACATTTCCTTTTGGAATATATGAAAGTACACTTTGTGCATATTGATAATGATCACCTTTTAATAAATGAAAGTTTGAAAAAGCAGCAGGCTGTGTGTGTAAATAAAAATAGCCATTTGCATACGGAACTTTTATAAAATTAATCCGTTTTTGATTTTCCTTATTTCCCTGATACCCTAAAACAGTAGTTGTTAAAGTGTCAATTTTTGAAAAATAATAAGGACCCATTCCTTCAGTAAGATGAAATTTTTTGCGGCTTACATTTTTATTGGCCAGCCAAATTGAGGTGCTGTCAGAATATTCAAAATCAGTTCTGAAATCAATTTTCAAACTGTCTAAAAGTATTTGCGGAAAGGTTTTCATGCTTAAAAAAGCACTATTTCCATGCGAAACAAAGTAAAAGAGTTCTTTCATCGACTGTTCATCAATCGAAGCAAATTCTGTAATATTAAAAAAGGTACCTTTTATTTTATACGTCCCAACAACAGTATCAGGTACATATTTTGAATCCAGGAATTCATATGGAGTCAAAGCAGAGACTCTTTCAATCTTTTGTTTTTTTAAAATTCCGTCAATTTCTTTATCGAAAACATAGAGTCCAAGCGGAATTTTATCATTTACCGAATAAGTGGGTGTCCAGTCAATCTTTTTAGTAGTATCATAGCCTGCTAATAAAATTAAAGCAAAAATAAAAACCAGTATAGCGATATAAATTTTTACAGATTTACCCATGGCTAAAGGTTTTTAGGGATTTTTTAAATTGGTTTTCGGCTTTTAAGAAAGCAGTTTCATCAATTTCGAATTCGCCATACCAAATGTAATTATAGAGATACGACAAATAAGTAAATTCTTCTTTATGAGCAGGGTTTTTAAGTTCAGATAAATAGTCGGAATTGGTTTTTTCAATATCCCATTCGATATAATGATTTCGAGCCATCACCTTCAATAACCAAAGATAATAATATCGAATAGCAATTCTTTTTTCGCCGGACTGAATACTTTCCCTAATCAGTTTTTCGAAATCCAGAAGATGGATATTTTTCTCAAGATCAGAATAATGAATTACTTTTTGTTTTGCCTCTTTACTAAAAATCCATTGGCCTTCTTTGTTGATCAGGGCTTTGACGATTAAATAAATGACGAAAACAATAATCAGAACTGCCAATACTTTTAATAAAATAGCAACAAAGTTAAGCGAAGCCTGTGGGTCTTTAAAAGTGAACATTCTTCTAAAAATATCTGCAAGCCATTCTTTAAAATGATCCCAGGCATTTTTTTCAGGTGTTTTTTGTTCGTATACAAAATCATCGTCAGTATATTTTTTTTTGAAATTTTTCTGAAAGCTTTTGGTTTCAATAGTATCAGAATCGACATAGATATCGGCTTCGCTATATTTTACTGATGCAGATTTTGGTTCGGCTGTAGCCAAAGAATCCTGTGCATTCGAGATATTGCAGCAAAAAAGAAAATATAAAAGAAGTAAAATTCTATTCATTATAGATTATGGTTAATTCAATTTGACTGATAGCTGTTGTGTTTTTTTTGAACAATAAAAGGATAAACCAAATAATAAAAAGAAATAACACCCAGAGTGAAAAGGATGATAAAGCTACTAAGCCAATTAGGCATATCAATTGAGTATCGGGTAATGAAACCTTCAAGAAATCCGGCACTGATTGTGAACGGAAAGGTACTCAGGAATATTTTGAAACTATTTTTAAAACCGATTTTAAAAGAATTTACTCTCGAAAATGTTTTCGGAAACAATATTGAAGCTCCTAAAATAAATCCGGCAGCGGTTTCAATTACAATAGCAAAAATTTCCATAGAACCGTGAATCCAGATTCCGCGAACGCTTTTCCAAAATACATTTTGTTCGAAAAAGAAATATTGAAAAGCCCCAAGCATGATTCCGTTTTGAGAAGAAATGTAAAGCGTTCCCAAACCTCCAAATATGCCATAAATATAACATCTTGCCCCTACATACAAGTTGTTCATAGTGATACCTACAAAACTTCCCCAATTGCTTCCTGTACCGTAAACGGCCATTGGATTGCCTTTTTTGATGTTTTCCAAAGTCATATTTACATAACCATCGCCCAAAATTAATCGGACAAAATCGGTATCAAATCTGGCAGAAATTACTCCCATTGCAACGGTTGCAAAAAACAAGACAAACGCATAAAGCAAATATCGACGGTATTCATAAACCAATAATGGGACTTCGGTTTTAAAAAATTCCAGGAACCTGTTTTTCTCTGCCCGTTTAGTTTTGTAAATCTTTTGATAAATCTGTGATGCAAGATGGTTTAAATAAATAACCGTTTTGCTTTTTGGGTAATATGTTTGCGCATACGACAAGTCATTCATCATTTGAATGTACAAATTAGCCAACTCATCAGGATTTTTTTTAGCTTTACCAAAAATAGCCAGTTCAAATTCCAGCCATTTTTCTTTATTTTGTTTTATGAATGCAACTTCTCTCATTGGAGGCTAAAATATAAAATATGTCAGAATTATCTATAACAACAACACAAAATGTTAAAATAAATTTTAAAGCAGCTTCGGCAGGCGAGCGAATAGGCTCTTATTTTATCGATTTAGTTATTAAAATTGCTTATTGCTTAGTGGTTTACTGGATATTTTTCTATTGGCTGAATTTAGATCGTTTATTTCAAAAACTAGATCAATGGTCTGTAATGACGATTATTTTAGTGTTTTATTTTCCGGTTATAATTTACTCAATTACACTTGAAAGTATTTTTGAGGGACAAACAATTGGAAAGAAGCTGGTAAAAATAAAAGTAGTCAAGATTGATGGATATCAGGCCGGGTTTGGCGATTATTTAATGAGATGGTTTTTTCGGTTAATAGATATTACAATACTTAACGGAATCATAGCGCTGATTACAGTAGTTTCAAGCAAAAAAGGACAGCGATTGGGCGATATGGCAGCAGGAACAGCAGTTATTACTTTAAAAAATAAAATTGATATCAGCCATACGATTTTAGAAGAAATAGGGGAAGCCTATGTGCCAACTTATCCTTTGGTCATTAAATTATCAGATAATGATATGCGTATTATCAAGGAAACTTTTTTAAGGGCTGAGGCTAAAAACGATTATGAAATCATTTATAAATTGGTTTCTAAAATTGAAAATGTTACAGGAATCAAAAATCATTCCATTGGGAATCCTGCAGATTTTATCCGTACGGTCTTAAAAGATTATAATTTTTATACACAGAATATGTAAGTAGAAATTTTAATTACAATATAAAATTCAATGAAAAAATATAGATAATTAATTTTAATCTTAGAAGCTTAGCTTCTCAGCAACTTAGAATCTTAAAAAAAAATGTTCCACCTTTTAGATATTATCGGTACAATGGCATTTGCAATGTCAGGCGCTTTAACAGCCATGCATAAAAAACTGGATCCGTTTGGTGTTTTTATAATTGCTTTTGTTACAGCAGTTGGAGGCGGAACCCTGCGTGATATTCTAATAGGCAGAACACCTGTTGGGTGGATGAGAGATTTGCAATATGTATATGTAATTATCTTAGGCTTTGGATTAGCAATACTCTTTCGAAAAAAGTTTGATAAATTACGAACGTCACTTTTTTTATTTGATACAATTGGGTTAGGAGTTTTTACATTGATTGGTCTTGAAAAAGGAATTATGATTGGACTGCATCCTGTAATTTGCATTGCTCTTGGAACTATGACAGCTTGTTTTGGAGGCGTCATCCGTGATATTCTGTGTACTGAAATTCCAACTATTTTCAGGAGGGAAATTTATGCTACAATTTGTATTTTTGGAGGCGTGGTATTTTTTGCTTTAAGAAGTTTAGAATTAAATGAAGATATTTTGTACTTAACTACTTCAATTGTTATAATTTCGGTGCGGTTAATGGCAGTAAAATTCAAATGGTATTTGCCCGCATTTGATCATAAATAAAAAACATTGAATACATATACCGTAAAAAAATACACCGAAACCGATTTTAAAACCTGGAATGACTTTATTGCACAGGCCAAAAATGCTACGTTTTTGTTTCATCGGGATTTTATGGAGTACCATCAGGATCGTTTTGAAGATTATTCCCTAATGATTTTTGAAGGAGAAAAACTAGTTGTTGTTTTACCAGCTAATAAATCTGGAGATACTTTGTATTCACATAAGGGATTGACTTATGGTGGATTGGTGTTTTTATCTAAATTTAATGCAGAAAAAGTGGAATTGATTTTAGATGAGATTTTATTTTTTCTGAAAGAAAATGCAATTGCAGTTTTATATTATAAGCCCATTCCAGATTTTTATTTATCTAAAGGGAATCAGGAAGTTGATTTCTTTTTGTTTAAAAAAGGAGCCTTGTTAGAGCGAAAAGAAATGAATTTGGCTATTAATCTGGCTATTCCATTAGAAATATCCAAAAGTAAACTGAAACATTTCAGAAGAATCGAAAATCTTCAGTTAGAAATTATTGAAGAGCAAAAACTGTATCCTTTTTGGGAAGAAGTTTTAGAACCAAGATTAGCAGAAAAGCATAATACGAAGCCGGTTCATTCTAAAGAAGAAATTACATTACTGAAAAATAAATTTCCTGAAAATATTAGACAGTTTTCAGTTTATAATGAAGGTAAAATTATTGCAGGAATAACTGTTTTTGAAACAGAAACGATTGTTAAATCGCAATATGGGGCTACCACAAAAAAAGGAGAAGAAATGAGAGCACTGGATTTTTTATTCATTAATTTAATAGAAAAATACAAAAAGGAGGACAAATATTTTTTTGATATGGGTATTGTGGGTGATGATAGTAAAAAAGGATATAATGCAGGTCTTTTAAAGCAAAAAGAAGAATTAGGTTGTTCAGTCTATAATCAGGATTTTTATAAAATAAATATTATATGATAAAATTTCTGGATTTAAAAAAAATCAATGAACCATACGAAACTGCTTTTCAGGAAAAACTGAAATCGGTTTTGAATAATGGCTGGTATATTTTAGGTAATGAAGTAGAAACATTTGAAAAAGCTTTCGCTGAATATTGCAATTCAAAATATTGTATTGGGGTAGGGAATGGTTTTGATGCTTTGGTATTGATTTTTAAAGGATATATTCAATTAGGAAAACTTCAAAAAGGAGATGAAGTGATTGTTCCGGCCAACACATATATAGCTAGTATTTTAGCAATTTTGCAAGCAGATTTGGTTCCTGTTTTAGTCGAACCAAAAATAGAAACCTACAATATTAATCCGGATTTGATTATAGAAAAGATAACTTCAAAAACAAAAGCTATTTTAGCGGTTCATCTTTACGGTCAATTAGCTGAAATGGACTTAATTAATGAAATTGCAAGTCAAAATAAATTATTAGTAATTGAAGATGCTGCTCAGGCTCATGGAGCTAGTTTAGTAAGTAAAAAATCCGGAAACTTGTCCAATGCAGCAGCTTTTAGTTTTTATCCTGGAAAAAATTTAGGGGCTTTAGGAGATGGGGGAGCAGTTACTACTAATGAAGAAGAATTGGCAAGAACGATTCAGTCTCTTAGAAATTATGGATCAGAAGCAAAATA
>CBFGNY010000217.1:0-6764 GCA_965650235.1 uncultured Flavobacterium sp.
AAACGGCACTCTTTTTTTAACGGAAGGATTGGGACATCGAAAAATTTTAGGCAATCAGGCTGTTATTCAAAAAATTATCGAATTCATTCAACCTTAAAGTTAAAAAAGATGAATCTATTTGAAGAAAACAAGAATTGGGAAAACGCTTTAAAACCCATTTTAAAGAAATACAAAGGAAAGAGACATCCTTTGGAATATAAGAACACGTATCAGTTGTTGGTCATGGTAGTCTTGTCGGCTCAGGATTCTGATGCTAATATCAACAACATTGCTCCCGCCCTTTTTGATGAATTTCCGACATTAAAAAGTCTGTCAAAAGTAGATTCAGAAACTTTCATGCCGTATGTAAGCAAGGTTCGAAATCATGCCACCAAAGCAGGATGGCTGCTGGAAATTGCAAAAACCATTCAGAATGATAAAGATATCCCTTTAACTATGGATGGATTGACAGCTTTAAAAGGTTTGGGAAGAAAATCTGCTAATGTTATCATGAGAGAAACCCATCAGCCTGCCGAAGGAATTATTACAGACTTACACGTGATACGGGTTGCTCCCAGAATTGGAATTGTTCAGGAAAGCAAAGATGGCAATAAGGTTGAAAAACAATTAATGGAAGTATTGCCGAAAAAAATTTGGTCAGAAATTGGTATGGCAATATCGTTTCATGGCAGGGAAATATGCAGGCCAAAACCTAAATGCGAGGAATGCGTTTTGAATGATATTTGTTATTATTATTTACACATTAAAAAAGGACTCTGATTAATAATTTGCTTATGAATATCACTTGTAAAAACTGCGGACAGATTTTTAAAGGACATTTTTGCAACAATTGTGGACAAGCTTCAGAAACTCATAAAATAAATGCACATTTTTGTGGCATGATATTCAACACGGATTATTACATTTTGATGCAGGAATTCCATATTCCTTAAAACAATTATTTACAAGACCAGGGCATTCTATTCGGGAGTTTATTGAAGGAAAGCGTATCAGACATTTTAAACCTCTCTCACTTGTTGCTGTTCTTGGAGCGTTGTATGGTTTTTTATATCATTATTTCCACATCGATTTATTTTTGAACTCTAATGATTCTATCATAGATTTAAATGACTACAACGAATGGATGGCAACACACTTTTCCTGGGTGACCATTGCTACTATACCTATTTACACTTTTGGAACTTTTATAGTATTTAGAAAACAAGGCTACAATTTTTTTGAGCTTTTTGTTCTCAATACTTTTAAAGCGTCGCAAAGACTTTTTGTTCAGGTTCTGACTTTTCCGGTTTTGTTATATTTGAAAAGTAAAGGACATGCTGAGTGGTTTTCAACTTTAACTTATATAATTGGTGTTGTATTAATATTTTGGACAAATACTCAGTTTTTTAATAAAATATCCAGAACTAAGGCTTTCTTTTTGACCGTATTAAGTCACTTTATATTTTTAATTTCTTTTATTATTATTGTTGTAATAGTACTTGCAATGTTAAATCGACTCCCTTCATAATCCTATTACACAACCTCAAAAATGTAAAAATATCATTAATATCATTTTTTATTTAAAACAATATCGTAATATTGCAATATAAATATATGAAAATGGGCGCAACTAAAACAGATCATTTTACTGACAAGCAAAACCAGATTGCCATAATTGCAAAAGCATTGGGACATCCTGCAAGAATCGCTATTATAGAATACTTGCTTAAAGTGAATGCCTGCATCTGTGGTGATATTGTAAACGAGCTGCCTCTTGCTCAGCCTACTGTCTCGCAGCATCTAAAAGAGTTGAAAAACGCCGGACTTATTAAAGGAAACATTGAAGGAAATGCTATTTGCTATTGTATTGACGAAAAGGCCTTTGCTGTTTTAAATAATTATTTTTCTAAAATTATTCAGACTGTTACCAATCAAAAATGCTGCTAAGCATTTTTCAACTAATTAAATCGCAATATTGCAATAAACAACTAATTAAGAAATTATGAAACTTTCAGAAATTAAACAAATACTAAATACTGTTGAAGCAGTAAATTTTCAGTTGCCAAACGGAAGCTATGTTCCGGAGTATTTTCATGTTACCGAAGTTGGTCTGATTACCAAAAACTTTATTGATTGCGGTGGAACTGTTCGTAAAGAAACCGTTGTGAATTTTCAGCTTTGGAATGCCAATGATTTTGAACATCGTTTAAAACCACAAAAACTGATTCATATTATCGAACTTTCTGAAAAGATTTTAGGAATTGAAGATTTTGAAATTGAAGTAGAATACCAAGACCAAACTATTGGCAAATATGATTTGGATTTCAATGGCAAAGATTTTCAGCTTCTTAATAAACAAACGGCTTGTATGGCTCAGGAGAATTGTGGAATTCCTGATGAAAACCCAAAATTAAATCTTACTCAACTTAATACTGATAACAGTAATTCCTGTATTCCAGGCGGAGGGTGCTGCTAATTTTTTAAACAACTAAATATGTCAAACAAAGAAATCTTATTTTCTGAAATTGAAAAAGTCGTTTCCTCATTTAAATTTAATGACATAACTTCTGAACGTCGAAATATTTTACAGGCACTTATTGATTTTATTCAATTAAAAGTTGACAATAAAGAAGATATTCGATTGAATTTGATTTGTACACACAATTCCAGAAGAAGTCATTTATCGCAAATATGGGCACAAACAGCGGCACATTATTACGGGATAAAAAATGTTTTTTGCTATTCTGGCGGAACAGAAGCTACTGCCATGTTCCCGAAAGTTGCTGAAACTTTAAAAAATACAGGCTTTAAAATTCAAAAACTTTCTGAAGAAAATAATCCGGTTTATGCCATAAAGTTTGCTGAAAATCAATCACCAATTATAGGCTTTTCTAAAGCGTACGATGATGAATTTAATCCTGAAAGTGGTTTTGCAGCTATCATGACCTGCTCACAGGCTGACGGCGGTTGCCCATTTATTGCAGGGGCCGAAAAAAGAATTCCGATTACGTTTGAAGATCCAAAGGCTTTTGATAATACACCACAGCAAACTGAGAAATACCAGGAACGCAGTCTTCAAATTGCGACTGAAATGTTTTATGTTTTCTCTCAAATAAAAAAATAGTATGGCTGTAAATCATTGTGCTCCTGTTGCAGAAAGAAAAAAACTGGGATTTTTAGATCGTTTTCTTACCTTATGGATTTTTCTTGCCATGATAATTGGCGTTTCTATAGGTTATTTTATTCCGACAAGCGGAAATTTCATCAATTCCTTTTCCAGCGGAACTACCAATATTCCACTGGCAATTGGGCTTATATTGATGATGTATCCGCCTTTGGCAAAAGTGAAATACGAAAATCTGGGAGAAGTTTTTAAAAACACAAAAATCTTAGGCGCTTCTTTATTTTTAAATTGGATTGTAGGTCCCATTTTAATGTTTGTACTGGCACTTCTATTTTTAAAAGGCTATCCGGAATACATGATTGGCTTAATACTTATTGGCTTGGCTCGCTGCATCGCAATGGTAGTGGTTTGGAACGATCTGGCCGATGGAAACCGTGAATATGCCGCTGGATTAATTGCTTTGAACAGTATTTTTCAGGTTTTGCTTTATAGCGTTTATGCGTATATTTTTATCACTGTTCTGCCTCCTTATTTTGGTTATACCGGCTTTAATGTTGACATAAGTATCGGGCAAATTGCAGAAAGCGTGGGCATTTATTTAGGAATTCCTTTTGCGCTAGGCATCATAAGTCGTTATGTTTTGATAAAACTTAAAGGAGAAGAATGGTTTCAGAATAAATATGTTCCCTTTATTTCTCCTGTTACTTTGATTGCTTTGCTGTTTACAATTGTGATTATGTTTAGCTTAAAAGGAGAGTTAATTGTTCAGATTCCGATGGACGTTGTTCGAATTGCGATTCCTTTGGTGATTTATTTTGCTGTCATGTTTGTTATCAGCTTTTTTGTCGGAAAGTATTTTGGTGCCGATTATTCAAAAAGCACTGCAATTGCTTTTACAGCTACAGGAAACAATTTTGAATTGGCAATTGCGGTAGCCATTGGCGTATTTGGAGTTAACAGCGGACAGGCTTTTGTCGGTGTTATTGGTCCTTTGGTTGAAGTTCCTGCTTTGATTGCGCTTGTAAACGTTGCTTTTTGGTTTAGAAAAAAGTATTTTATTAAAAGTTCTGATCTTCTAAAATAGCAGTTTCTGAGTAATTTTTAAATATTTCTAATGAAAACCAAAGCCCTAGCCCAGATGGAAACGACATCCTTTTGTGCCGGGGTTCGGCACAAAAGATATAGTGGACAGCTGGAATAGCTTCTAATAAAAATTGAACATTAACATTTCATTTAAATATTGTACACGGATATTATTAGTATTTTTGGAGCTCTTTCAAAAATTCGAAACACGCTATGCGAAAAACCCAGCTCTTTTTAATTTTACTGATCAGCTTTCAAATTTCTTTTGCTCAACAGCCACAAAAACCAAGTTCTGTTGCCATTTATAATCAAATTCAGAAGTTAAACTTTCTAGGTTCTGTTCTCTATGTTGCAGCACATCCTGATGATGAAAATACACGTCTGATTTCGTATTTATCGAATGAAGTAAATGCGAGAACAGGTTATTTGTCGTTAACTCGCGGAGATGGCGGACAAAATTTAATAGGTCCTCAATTGCGGGAATTATTAGGTGTTATCAGAACCCAGGAATTAATTGAAGCCAGAAAAATTGATGGTGGTGAACAGTTCTTTTCACGTGCGAATGACTTTGGATTTTCTAAAAATCCTGATGAAACCCTTAAAATCTGGGATAAAAGCCAAGTACTTGCGGATATGATTTGGACTATCAGAAAATTTCAGCCGGATGTAATCATCAACCGGTTTGACCATCGCTCGCCGGGAACAACCCACGGGCATCATACAGCTTCTGCAATGTTAAGTGTTGAAAGTTTTAATTTGACAAATGATCCTAAAATACATCCCGAACAATTAAATTATGTAACTCCCTGGCAGGTAAAACGCGTGTTTTTTAATCCGTCATGGTGGTTTTATGGAAGTCAGGAAAAATTTGATAAAGCTGATAAATCTAAATTTACCACTTTAGAAACTGGAGTTTATTATGCCGGAATAGGAAAATCAAATCAGGAAATTGCCGCTTTAAGCCGCAGCTGTCATCAATCACAGGGTTTCGGGAGCACTGGAGCCAGAGGCGAAGAAACAGAATATTTAGAATTGATTAATGGTGATAATCTGAAACAACGTAATAATTTATTTGATGGAATTGATACTTCATGGAACCGTGTTAAAAACGGAAAACCTATTGGAGAGCTGATTTCAAGAATCATTGCGAATTACAATTTCAGCAACCCATCAGCCAGTATCCCGGATTTGGTAAAAGCATATTCGATGATTGAGTCTTTGGAAGATTCACATTGGAAAACTTTAAAATCGGATGCAATAAAAAACATCATTGCGTCGAGCGCGGGATTATATTTGGAAGCCGTTGCCGAAGAACAGGAAGCAACGCCCGGAAGCACCATTAAATTAAATATTGAAGCAATTAACAGAAGTTCAATTGAAATGCAATTGACAGCCTTAACGTCGTTGCCAGATAACATAACCACGATTAAAAATAAGCTTTTCTTAAAAAACAATAATGATCAACGAATAAAACTTCAAATTCAGCTTCCTGACACCATAGAATATACACAACCTTATTGGTTAAAAGAAAAAGCAACTGTTGGCATGTACACAGTTTCTAATCAGGAAATCATAGGAATTCCGGATATTATCAGAGATGTGAAAGTTGTTTTTAATATAAGAATCAATGGTGTTGATATTCCGTTTGAACGAACTGTAGTCTACAAATACAACGATGGTGTTAAAGGCGAAATGTATAATTTTCTTGATATTGTACCTGAAGTTACCTCTTCAATACTTGAAAAAGTGCTGATATTTAAAGATTCTAAAAACAAATTAGTACCTGTAAAAGTGCGTGCAGGAAAAGAAGGTATCAAAGGAAATTTACAAGTCGAATTGCCTAAAAACTGGATTGTTTCACCAAAGCAGATTCCGTTTACTCTGGATAAAAAAGGAATGGAACAAACTTTCTATTTTGAAGTTACTCCTCCTTCAAATTTTGAAGAAGCTGTTGCAAAAAGCATTGTTATTGTTGATAATAACCGTTTTGATAAAGATGAAACTGTTATTGATTTTAATCACATTACCAAGCAAATGGTTTTAAAGCCTGCCGAATCAAAATTCTTAAAAATAGATTTAAAAACTACAGGAGATTCAATTGGTTACATTATGGGTGCCGGCGATGAAGTTCCGGAAAGCCTGACTCAGATGGGATATAAAGTTACTATTTTGAAACCTGAAGAAATTACGCCTGAAAAACTGGATTCATTTAATGTTGTCATTACCGGAATTCGTGCTTATAACACCGTAAATGCCCTGGCAAACAAGCAATCCATACTTTTTGATTTTGTAAAAAGTGGCAAAACTATGATTGTACAATACAATACAAGTAGTCGATTAATTACTGATAAAATTGCTCCATATCCTCTTAAACTTTCAAATGATCGCGTCACAGAAGAAAATGCAAAGGTTACTTTTTTAGCACCAAAGCATCCTGTTTTGAACACGCCAAATAAAATAAGTACAAAAGATTTTGAAGGCTGGACACAGGAACAGGGATTGTATTATCCTAACCAGTTTGATGACGCCTTTACTCCTATTCTTTCTTCACATGATAAAGGAGAATCTGCTAAAAATG
>CBFGNY010000218.1:0-6754 GCA_965650235.1 uncultured Flavobacterium sp.
GTACATAGTGCCCCCATAACACTAAAAATATAATGAAATAAAAAAAGAAAGGAAATGGTGTTTAAGAAAGAGATATTGATTGCTCTAATCATTCTTCTATGGGGTAATTATATGATTGCCCAGACTGCAATGGTCAATATTCAATCTCGAAGTTTGACAAGTTTAAATGGTGAATGGCAGGTTATTCTTGACCCTCTGAGAGCCGGGGATTGGAAACAGGTTTGGATGGAAAAAAAACCGCAACAAAAGACTGACTTTGTCGAGTATTCTTTTGATGGAGGGCCATTTTTAAAAGTCCCCGGCGATTTTAACTCGCAATTAAGTGAGCTAACTTATTTTGAAGACGTTGTTTGGTACAAAAAAGTATTTCATCATCAGTCAAAAGATGAAAAAAGGTTGTTTGTCCATTTTGGGGCAGTAAATTATTTGGCAGAAGTCTATTTGAATGGCGAAAAAATAGGAAGTCATGAAGGAGGATTTACTCCTTTTCAATTCGAAATCACAGACAAAGTAAAAGAAGGAGATAATACTCTGATTGTTAAAGTGGATAATCAGCGCTTGCATAATGGTCTGCCCGGTGCCGGATACGACTGGTTCAATTACGGAGGTATAACCCGTTATGTCAATTTAATTGAAACCAATAAAACGTTTATCGAAGATTATGCTGTTCATTTAAAAAAAGGAAGTCTGAATGAAGTATCGGGATGGATACAGTTAAATGGAATAAATGCAAAGCAAAAGATCAAAATAAAAATTCCGGAACTCAACAAATCGTATAAAACGGAATCCGATAGCAAAGGGTATGCGAGTGTTGAGTTTGATTCAAAATTCAAGCTTTGGTCTCCCGAAAACCCGAAACTTTACAAAGTAATCATTGAAACAGAAACAGAGACAATTGTTGATACCATAGGATTCAGATGTGTTGAAGTGCAGGGAAGTAAAGTGTTACTGAATAAAAAAGAAATTTTTCTAAAGGGCGTAAACATCCACGAAGAAAATCCAAATAAAGGAACCAGGGCCTATTCTAAAGAAGATGCCTTGTTGTTGCTGAATTCCGCAAAAGAAT
This sequence comes from uncultured Flavobacterium sp., assembly GCA_965650235.1. GTDB lineage: Bacteria > Bacteroidota > Bacteroidia > Flavobacteriales > Flavobacteriaceae > Flavobacterium. Next base: position 1,067 of record CBFGNY010000218.1, read on the forward strand.
TAGGATGCAACCTTGTTCGCCTGGCCCATTATCCGCACAGTGAAAACATGGTTAGGGAAGCTGAGAAAATGGGACTAATGGTATGGAATGAACTTCCAATATACCAGCATATCCAATTTTCAGACAGCCTTGTTCCAATAAAAATGGAAACGATGTTGAAAGAAATGATTCGCAGGGACAGAAATCGATGTGGTGTAATTGTCTGGAGTCTATCCAACGAAACCTATCCGGACAAGCCAAACCGGAATGATGCTCTTGTTGAATTAACTCAAAAATGCAAGGCAATAGATTCAACCCGATTGATTACCCATGTTATAAATACACAAGGCTATACAAACAACTCATTTAATGTTTGGGACCCACTTTACAAACATTCCGATTTGGTTGCCATTAACGAATATATAGGATGGTATGTTCCGTGGCAAGGCAAACCATCTGATGCAAAATGGCAGTTCGCTTTTCCTGATAAGCCAGTATTTATTTCAGAGTTTGGAGGGGAAGCCCTGTATGGAAGTAATGGACCAGCAGATGAAGCCTCTGGCTGGAATGAAGAATACCAGAAACAAATTTATGTCGATCAAATAGAGATGTTTAAGACGATTCCAAATTTATGTGGCACCTCTCCGTGGCTCTTATTTGATTATAAGTCCTTAGGAAGAATGAATCAGGTATATCAAAAAGGATATAATAGAAAAGGATTATTATCTGAAAAAGGAGAAAAAAAGAAAGCCTGGTATATTATGAACGAGTATTATAATGAGAATTAAAAGTATAAAAAAAATAGTATTAACTTTTTCCTGTTTCATAGTAATTAGCGGTACTCTTTTTAGTCAAAGCAAAATTATTAAAGTATGGAATGGTAAAGTACCGGGTTCAATTAAAAATGATAGCTATAAGCAAATAGTTGATTCTGCATATTACATAAAACTAAGAAACATTTCAAAACCTACTATTGAAGTTTATCCTGCTTCTGCCGATAATAATTCCGGAACGGCAGTGGTAGTATGTCCCGGAGGAGGTTATTATGGTGTTTCATTTTTAAGTGAAGGTGTTGAAATTGCAAAGTGGTTAAATCACTTGGGAATTACAGCTGCTGTATTGCATTATCGGTTGCCTGATGATGCCATTATGGAAAACAAATCCATAGCTCCCTTGCAGGACGGACAAGAGGCGATTCGTATCGTACGACGAAACGCAAAGGAATGGGGTATTGATCCAAATAAAATCGGAATAATGGGCTTTTCGGCCGGAGGACATTTGGCTTCTACCGTTTCAACACATTTCAATGAGAAAGTATACAATCCGATTGATTCAGTCAGTGCCCGCCCGGACTTTTCTTTATTAATCTATCCCGTAATTTCCATGGATTCTGCTATTACTCATGCCGGATCTCGTGAGAACTTGCTTGGAAAGCATCCATTACCAGATATGGTGAAACATTTTTCCAATGAATTACAGGTAAATGCAGAAACTCCGCCAGCTTTTTTAATTCATTCCATAGACGACGGAGCTGTTCCGGTACAAAACAGTATTGATTACGCATTAGCCATGAAAAAGCATAATATTCCATGTGAGCTTCATATTTATCAATCAGGAGGTCATGGATATGGACTTGGAAGGTCAAAAAACACAGAATCTTCATGGCCCGAGGCCTGCCAAAAATGGCTTGAAACAAGGGGGTATATAAGTACTAAGAAAACCCCTAAAGACGAAATTGAAAAATCAGTTAAATTAGGTTCCGATGACAAGCCTGCATTCAATGATCCTCCAACAGGGTTTAGGGAGAAGCGAAATAATATAGCACATGGTGTTATTACGAATGTTCAGTATGACTCTAAAACGCTTTCCACACGCAGGGAGATGTTGGTTTATACCCCTCCAGGCTATTCCCCAGATAAAAAGTATCCAGTCATTTATTTACTGCACGGTCTCAATTCAGGTGCTGGACAATGGCCGTACTGGGTTCGTGCCGATTATGTGATTGACAACCTGATTGCTGAAGACAAGATCAAACCAGTGATTATGGTTTTTCCTAATTGTAATACAAACGTTACTGTAGAAAAACCTAAACCAAATGAAGAGGAAGAGCGAAAAGGTGGATATAAAGGCTATGGTATCTCTTTCGAGAATGATTTACTTAAAGATATTATTCCCTATATTGAGTCTAATTATTCAGTTTATACTAATCGTAAATATCGTGCACTTGGGGGCTTGTCCATGGGAGGCGGGCAATCTTTGAATATTGGACTTTCGCATATCAATACTTTTGCATATGTCGGTGGATTTTCTTCAGCCCCAAATACTAATGAATTTGGTGGGTTATCTAATTCCAAACTGTTGCCTGATTTGATAGCAGCCAAGAAGAAACTCAAAGTATTGTGGCTTGCTTGTGGTAACAAGGATGGACTTATAGATGTTAGTCAACGTGTACATCAGTATTTTAAAAAACAAGAGATACCACACATTTGGCATGTCGATGGCAATGGTCATGACGATACAGAGTGGGCGAATAATCTGTATCTTTTTGTCCAACACATTTTTAAACAATAAATATATTATGACAAAAATAAACTCTTCCCGCAGAGATTTTGTTAAGCTAATGACAGTAGCTGGAGTTGCTGTGACAGGATTACCTGCTGCCTGTTCTGGTACAAAATCAGTAATTGAAAAACCAAATGAGGGTAACTTGTTATTCTTGTTTCAGGGTGATTCAATAACTGACGGCAACCGGGGAAGGAATGAAGACCCGAATCATATTTTGGGACATGGGTACTGTTTTGCTGTTTCCAGCAGGATTGGTACCGATTTTCCACAGTACGGGTTTAAGTTTATAAACAGGGGTATTAGTGGCAATGGAGTTAGAAATCTTGAAGAAAGATGGAAAACAGATACATTAGATTTAAAACCGGATGTATTAAGTTTATTAGTAGGAATAAATGATGTGAACGCATTAATAGAAGGAAAAAAAGAGGCACTGGATGCAAAAATGTTTGAAAGTGCTTACCGTAAGCTGCTTGCTTCATGTGCAGAACAAAATCCAAATCTTTTGATAGTATTGGGATTACCGTTCTTTTTTGCTTCCGGCTGGCGTAAAGATCAGTACCCAAAGTGGCATCTATTGACTGTTGAAAGAGCCGCTATTGTAAAACGGATTGCTGCCGATTTTAATGCTGTTTTGGTTGATTATCCAAAGGTTTTTGAAGAGGCACAACAACAAGCTCCAATTGATTATTGGATTTGGGATGGTGTGCATCCAACCGCATTTGGTCATGAACTGATGGCTCGTGAGTGGATCAAGCAGGTCAGTAATCGTTTGGCTTTTTTAAAAACATATGCAAAATAAGATGAATAAAGCTCAAAAAATAATTACAGGATTCGCTCTTTTGTGTTCGGCAAGTCTGTTAGCCCAGACCAATTTGTATGTTGCTCCTAATGGTAATGATGCCGGCCAGGGAACGAAAAAAAAGCCTTTTGCTTCTATAAGTAAGGCTGTTGCCGAAGCACGTAAAGTCCATGGAAATGTGGATATATGCCTAACAGGAGGGACTTATTATTTAGGGCAGCCGGTTGTATTTACATCAGAGGATTCCCGAAAAGAAATTGAAAAACTCACCATTAAAAATTTTGATAATCAGAAAGTGATAATCAGTGGAGGTAAAATTCTGAACTTGAAGTGGAAAGCCTATAAAAATGGAATATGGCAGGCAAAAGTGACGCAGGACCTCATTTTTGACCAACTGTTTGTCAACGGGCAACTACAGAGAATGGCCCGATACCCAAACTTCGATCCCAAAGCTCAATATTATGGAGGAACATCAGCAGATGCTCTTTCAAAAGAGCGGATAGCACTCTGGAAATTTCCAGACGGAGGCTATGTGCATGCATTACATTCTTCAATGTGGGGCGACTTTCATTATAGGATTACCCGAAAAAACGACAAGAATGAGCTGGCTCTTGAAGGAGGCTGGCAAAATAACCGTCGTATGGCTATGCACGACCAATACCGTTTTGTGGAAAATATTTCCGAAGAATTGGACACCATCAATGAGTGGTTTTATGACAAGCAAACCAAAATACTGTATTATTATCCGCCACAGGGTTTAGATATCAAAAAGGCAAAATTTGAAACACCGCAAATAGCGCACTTATTTGAATTTAAAGGTTCGGAAACAAAGCCTGTAAAAAATATAATAGTTGAAGGCCTGGGCTTTACACAAACCCTGAGAACCTTCATGCAAAATAAAGAACCGTTACTGCGCAGTGACTGGACTATTTACCGTGGTGCAGCTGTTTTTTATGATGGAGCAGTAAATTGTTCCCTTAAAAACTGTTCCCTAAATGACCTGGGAGGCAATGCGATATTTTTCAACAACTATAACCGCAATTGCGAAGTGTCCGGATGTTCTATTTCGGATATTGGTGCAAGTGCCATTTGCTTTGTCGGAGATCCTGCTGCTGTACGATCTCCGAGTTTTGAGTATAATCAGTTTGTACCACTGGAGCAGATTGACCGTACTCCGGGGCCAAAGACAAATAATTATCCTTCGGATTGTAAAGTGTTTGATAACCTGATGTTTGATTTAGGAATTATTGAGAAACAATCGGCAGGAGTGGAGCTATCCATGTGTCAGAACATTACGGTAAGTCATAATACCATTTATGACGTTCCGCGTGCAGGAATCAATGTAAGTGAAGGAACTTGGGGCGGCCATATTATCGAGTATAATGATGTGTTCAATACCGTCAGGGAAAGTGGCGATCACGGATCTTTCAATTCCTGGGGGCGTGATCGTTATTGGCATCCTGATAAAAAAGTTCTCGATTCGATTGTCGAAAACAATTACAATCTAGCCCTGGCCGATGTCGTAAAGCCTATTGTCCTTCAAAATAACCGCATGCGATGCGATCATGGCTGGGATATTGATCTGGACGATGGGTCCAGTAATTATATTATCAGGAATAACCTCTGTCTGAATGGAGGCATAAAACTTCGCGAAGGCGTTAATCGGGTCGTTGAAAATAACATTATGATTAATAATACTTTTCATCCACATGTTTGGTTTAAAAACAGTAATGATGTGTTTAAGCATAATATTATTACCACAGCATATCAGCCCATTCGCATTGATGTTTGGGGAAAGGAAACAGATTATAATGTTTTTCCGGATTTGGCTTCACTTAGAGATGCGCAGCAAAGAGGAACAGATAAAAATTCTGTTTACGAAGGCCTGGATTTTATAAATCCCCAAGCAGGTGATTTTAGGATAAAGGATGGTTCAATTGCCTTTACTGTTGGTTTCAGGAATTTCGACATGGATAGTTTTGGTGTTCTCTCGCCGAGATTGAAAGCTTTGTCAAAAAAGGTATCCATACCTTTTGTTAGTACTTCCAGCAATGATGATAGCAATGAAATCATCGATTTTATGGGTGCAAAGGTAAAGAACCTTGCAACTTTGGGAGAACAATCGGCAACAGGGATGGATGCTATGCGGGGAGTGTTGGTAGTGGAAATAACTGCTGGTTCAAGCGCATCTAATTTTCTGCAGGCCAATGATGTGATTCTGAGTTACAATTCACGAAAAACCAATAACCTTGCTGATTTGCTTGAAGCTCAAAAGTCGGCTATGGGAGATAAAACCGAAGTGGTTATTTTCCGAAATCAGAAAGAAGTAAAGAAGTGGATTGAAT
>CBFGNY010000219.1:0-6705 GCA_965650235.1 uncultured Flavobacterium sp.
AAAAGGTTTTTTAATGTTATCTTCTGATAATAATCTGCTAGTATGCATATGATTATCCAGAATTGCTTCAGGAGAATTATTCCAGATATAATGACTAATATGTGGCGTGGTAATAAATTGTGAAATGCCAATTTTTTCAAATGCCTTTATTAATCTTGTAGTATCCGATATGGTTTTCGCACCATCGTCAATACCGGGTAATAAATGTGAATGGATGTCGATATAATCGCCGGATAAAAGATCTTTTAAATATGGTTTTTGTCTTAAGAATGATAACATAACAGCAAAAATAGAGAAATTAAGAGAAAGATGTACAATACATTTTAAAATATTTTACCTGATATTTTGTTAACCAGTAATACATTGGCGATAATATCTATTCTGATTTTAAACTTTTGATAGCTGTTTAATTATTAGTAAATTAATTTTCTAATAAAGTTTAATCTCTTTTAAAATGTGGACTTAGAAATGTGTTTTTCCTTATGGCTGGTTCTGGTCTAATTCAGGATTAATGATTTTTTTAAATTCCTTGATTACGCAAATAAAACGACAAGTGTATTTCATTATGGACTCTGGGCTATGTGCTAAATATAATAAAAAAAACAGCAGTAATTTTGCATTAGATTTTGCTGCCAGTAAAACGATTGCTTTTTTACGATGGGTTTAATTTGAAAATTTTTAACTTTCCCAAAAATATTTGAATTAATTTTTGATGCAATTATCGGTTATTATTCTTAATTATAATGTACGCTGTTTTTTGGAACAGTGTGTGTTAAGCGTTCAGGGAGCTCTTTTTGCGATAGATGGGGAAATTATCGTGGTTGATAATAATTCTGATGATGATAGCTGTCTTATGATGAAAAGCAGATTTCCAGAGGTAAAACTAATTCAGAATAAAGAAAATTCTGGTTTTCCAAAAGGAAATAATATAGGAGTACAGCAAGCCAGGGGAAAGTATATCTGCATTCTCAATCCGGACACAGTAGTTGCTGAAGACACGTTTTCTAAAATTCTCGCTTTCGCCGAAAAACAGACGAATCTTGGAATTATAGGCTGCAAACTTATTGACGGAACAGGTCGTTTTCTGCCGGAGAGCAAACGTAGTGTTCCAACACCCTGGGTAGCTTTTACAAAGATTTTCGGATTATATAAGGTTTTCCCAAGTCAAAAGCTTTTCAATCAGTATTATGCTCAGCATTTAACGGAAAACCAGACCGGAAAAGTTGATATTTTAGTAGGTGCTTTTATGGTAATGGAACGTGATTTATATTTGGAAATAGGCGGTTTTGATGAAGATTGTTTCATGTATGCTGATGATATTGATTTGTCGTATTGTGTTTTGCAGAAACAAAAAAATAATTACTATTTTCATGAAACATCAGTTATACATTACAAAGGAGAAAGTACAATAAAAGACGGGCAATATATGAAAAGATTTCAGGAAGCAATGGAGTTTTTTTATCAAAAACACTTCAGGAAATCCTTGTTTTTCTCAGTTTTTATTAAAATCGGAATTCTATTTTTTTCGTTTGTAAAAATGTTTCAGGGAAAGCCAAAAGCAAATTCAATACCTGATAGCTACATTTTATTTTCTTCAAATGAAAACTTGTGTAAGCAATTGTCTTTGGTTTTTAAAAATAAAGTCGCTTTTTTCGATTTAAAAAAGGAAAAAATGGTAAATTCGTGCCTCGTTTCAAAAGACAAAAGAGTTGAAATCATTTTAGATAATCAATATCTTTCTTTCAAAAAATGTATTGAAATGTTAGAAACTCTTAAGCATAAGCGTATTACTTTTAAAATTTTACCCAAAAACACCAATTTTGTTATTGGAAGCGATTCAAAAAATGAACGTGGTAAAATGGTAAAAATTCAGTAAAAATTATATTTTATTTAATTTGTGTTTAAAATATTTAGTAATTTCGCAATCTGAAAATCGAAATCACCTTTTAGGTTAGTAATATGGCAAGATTTGAATTAAGACTTCCGAAAATGGGAGAAAGTGTAGCTGAAGCAACCATTACAAACTGGTTGAAACAAGTGGGAGACAAAATTGAAGCTGATGAAGCGGTACTTGAAATTGCAACAGATAAGGTTGACAGTGAAGTGCCAAGTGAGGTGTCAGGAGTTTTGATTGAACAATTATTTGGCAAGGATGATCTGGTTCAGGTTGGACAAGTTATTGCAATTATTGAAACAGAAGGAGATGATGAGTCTGAGGTGAAGTCTGTCGAAGAAATTGTAATTCCTGCTGAGGCAGCTGAAATTGAAAAGACAATTGAGTTTGCCAGAGAAGCTGTTTCCGCCCCTCAGGATTTTTCTCATTCAGACAAATTCTTTTCTCCCTTAGTAAAAAATATAGCCAAAGAGGAAGGTATTTCTTTAGCTGAATTAGAAAATATTCCAGGTTCAGGAAAAGAGGGCCGGGTTACAAAAGAAGATATTCTACAATATATTGAGGAACGTAAATCTAATGGTGAAGAGGTAAAAGTTACACTTACTCCTAAATTAGAAGAAACGGCACCTCAAAAAAGTCAGCAGGCAGTTCCGGTTTCCGTAAACGGAGAAAATGAAATTGTCGAAATGGACAGAATGCGTAAGCTGATATCAGGTTATATGGTGGCTTCGCTTCAAACTTCTGCACATGTTCAGTCTTTTATTGAGGTTGATGTGACTAATATTGTAAAATGGAGAGATAAGGTTAAAACATCTTTTGAAAAAAGAGAAGGTGAAAAACTTACCTATACTCCAATTTTTATGGAAGCCGTTGCAAAAGCAATAAAAGATTTTCCGGGAATCAATATTTCAGTAGAAGGTGATTACATCATTAAAAAGAAAAATATAAATTTAGGGATGGCCGCTGCTTTACCAAACGGAAATTTAATTGTTCCTGTTATTAAAAATGCAGATCAGTTGAACCTTGTCGGAATGGCAAAAGCAGTAAATGATTTGGCAAATCGTGCCAAAACTGGAAAATTAAAACCAGACGACACACAAGGAGGAACTTACACCGTGACTAATGTTGGAACTTTTGGAAGCGTTTTCGGTACTCCAATTATCAATCAGCCGCAGGTAGCAATCCTTGCTTTAGGAGCAATACGTAAGGTACCGGCTGTCATAGAAACTCCGGAAGGTGATTTTATTGGAATTCGTCAAAAGATGTTTTTGTCGCATTCTTATGATCACAGAGTGGTGGATGGTGCTTTAGGCGGAAGTTTTGTGAAACGGGTGGCCGAGTACTTAGAAGCTTTTGATGTCGACAGGGATTTTTAAAAACAAATACATTAAGAATATTAATCCGGCAAAATTTGGTTTTGTCGGATTTTTTGTTTTTATATCAACTTTAAAAAAAGTAATTTTAACAATTGTTTGCTTCAATAAATTTGTGATAATTAGTCTTTAAAATTACATTTGTAACATTCAAAAATAAAAAAATGGAACTCAAACTCAGCAGACCAATCTGCTTTTTCGATTTAGAAACTACAGGAATTGATATCGGAAAAGACAGGATAGTAGAAATTTCAATATTTAAAGTTTTTCCAAACGGAAATAAAGAAAGCAAAACCTGGTTAGTGAATCCAACCATTCCAATTCCGCCACACACAACGGAGGTGCATGGAATAACAGATGAAAAAGTAGCGAATGAACCAACCTTTAAGGAATTGGCACCGCAGGTATACAACATGATTAAGGATAGTGATTTGGGGGGCTTTAATTCAGATCGTTTTGATATCCCGTTATTGGCAGAAGAGTTGCTTCGGGCAGGTGTCGATTTTGACATGAAAAACAAGGTTTCTGTAGATGTGCAGACTATTTTTCATAAAATGGAGGAGCGTACCTTAAGTGCTGCATTGAAGTTTTATTGCGGTAAAAATCTGGAAAACGCACATTCTGCAGAGGCTGATACAATGGCAACTTATGAGATTTTAAAAGCGCAGTTAGATCGTTATCCGGAACTGGAAAATGATATGAAAGTGTTGTCTGAGTTTACAACACGTAAAAAAATTGCTGATTTTGCCGGAATGATTGCTTTTGATAAAGACAATGAAGAAATCTTTACTTTCGGAAAACACAAAGGAGCAAAAGTTGAAAAAGTTTTAGCGACTGAACCCGGATATTACAGCTGGATTCAAAATGCTGATTTTCCATTATATACCAAGAAAGTTTTAACTGCCATTAAATTAAGAAAACTAAACACGAAATAAGTTGTTAAGTTAGTATGATTCTAAGATGCAATTTTTTTATGTATTTTCTTAGATTCTTAGTAACTTAGAATCTTATTAACATAGAGAAAATGAAAATAATCTGTATCGGTAGAAATTATACCAATCATATCGAAGAGCTGAAAAATGAAAAGCCTTCGGAGCCTGTTATTTTTATGAAGCCTGATTCGGCGGTTTTATTAAAACAGCATCCATTTGTAATACCTGAATTTTCAGAAGATATCCATCATGAAATTGAGATTGTTGTAAAAATTAATAAGGTAGGAAAGTATATTGAGCCTAAATTTGCCCATAAATATTATGACGAAATAAGTGTAGGGATTGATTTTACGGCCAGGGATTTACAGACCAAACTAAAAGAAAAAGGATTGCCATGGGAAAAAGCCAAGGCATTTGACGGATCTGCTGTTATAGGGGATTTTTTGCCAAAGTCGCTTTTTAGTTCCGTTGAAAATATTACTTTTGAACTGACCAACAATGCTAAAACAGTTCAAAGAGGCAACACAAGTCTTATGCTTTGGAAAATAGAGGAGCTTATTTCTTATGTATCGCAGTTTTTTACATTAAAAATAGGCGATGTTATTTTTACAGGGACACCGGCAGGAGTTGCGGCAGTCAAGCCAAATGATGTTTTAGAAGGCTTTTTAGAAGATAAAAAATTATTCAGAATACAAGTAAAATAATGGCACTAAAATATAATTTATCGAAAGTATACGCACTTTCAGACAATGATACCGAGTTTGTAAATGAAATCCTAAGGTTATTTGTTACTGAAGTGCCTGAAGATTTGAAACAAATAAAAGAAGGTATTAAGAAAAAAGATCACAAGCATGCCTATTCTTATGCGCATAAAATAAAACCTACCCTTGATTTAATGGGATTAAACGTTGCTTTTGAAGAGATTCTGCAAGTAGAAGCCTGGACAAAAGCAGAGGGCAAAAAGAAAGAAATTATTGAAACTTTTAAAAGTATCAAAAAGCAGGTAAATGATGCTGTTAAAGAAATAAAAAAAGATTTTGATATTACTTAGGACGTGACCTATTTTGCTCTTTTTAATTTGATTAAAAAAAACAGAATGGTTTTACTGCATTCTATGTTCAGGGAAATATCATTTAGTTAGGTCTTTTTCCTGTCACAAACGGATGTTGTTTCTGTTCCTCACACAAATTTTTGCTACAAAACCTACTCTCTAAATAATGACTTACTGTTTGTAAGTGAAACATTCTGCCAGCATGAAAGCAACTATTATTACAATTGGAGACGAAATTTTAATTGGTCAGATTGTAGATACAAATTCAGGTTTTATAGCCAAATCACTTGATAGAATCGGAGTGGAAATTACCGAGATGATTTCGATCAGTGATGATAAAAAACATATTTTAGACACTTTTGCAAAACTGCAGAACAAAGTAGATCTTGTAATTGTTACAGGAGGTTTAGGACCAACAAAAGATGACGTAACGAAAAAAACTTTTTGTGAATATTTTGATGACGAGCTGGTAGTAAATCTGGAAGTTTTAGCGCATGTAACGCAATTAATAGAAGGTTATTTTAAGCGCCCGATTACTCAAATGAATAAAGATCAGGCTTTGGTTCCTTCAACTTGTACAATACTGCATAATCAGGTTGGTACTGCACCTGGAATGTGGATGAAAAAAGAAAACACTGTATTTATTTCGCTTCCAGGAGTCCCTTATGAAATGAAATATTTGGTTGAAGAAGAAATAATTCCTAAAATAGTACGTGAATACAAGCGCCCTTATATTATTCATAAAACCATATTAACGTATGGGCAAGGCGAGAGTTTAGTCGCAGAACGTATCGAAAACTGGGAAAACAACCTGCCTGATTTCATAAAATTAGCTTATCTGCCCAATCCTGGGAGAGTGCGTTTGAGATTAACGGCAAGAGGAACAAATAAAGAAAAGCTGGAAGCTGCAATTGAAGAAAATGTAAAATCGCTGGATCTTATAATTCACGATATTATAGTAGGTTACGAAGAAAATGAAACTATTGAAGTCTTAGTAGGAAAAATGCTAGCCAAACAAAACAAGACAATTTCCACTGCTGAAAGTTTTACCGGTGGAAAAATTGGATCCATTTTATCTGCAATTCCGGGATCGTCACAGTATTTTAAAGGAAGTGTGGTTTCCTATGCTACTGAAGTAAAAGTAAATGTCCTGGGTGTTTCGCAGGATTTAATTGATGAATATTCTGTAGTAAGTGCACAAGTGGCAAAAGCTATGGCTTTGAATGTAAAACAGATACTAAAAACAGACTATGCAATTGCAACAACTGGGAACGCCGGACCCACGAAAGGAGATTCAGATGCTGAAATTGGTACTGTTTTTATCGCTTTGGCCACGCCAACAGATGTAATTGTAGAAGAATTTAATTTTGGGCAACCCCGTGAAAAAGTGATAGATAGAGCTACGATTAAGAGTTTGGAGATATTGCAAAAAGAAATTTTAAAAAATGTGTATTA
>CBFGNY010000220.1:0-6691 GCA_965650235.1 uncultured Flavobacterium sp.
TGGAAAGATATAAAGAGACAAGAAATAAAACATTCAATTTATTTTAGAATTAATAATATCTTTAATAATAAAGTGTTTGTTGAAGAATGGAATAAAAATTTAGAAGCTATTTTTACAATTACCATTTCAGAATTAGTCGTAAACTCACTATTACATGGAAGAAGTATTGCATTCGTAGGAGTACAAAGAACTAGAAAAGGAATAACAACTTCAGTTTGTGATTCAGGAATTGGGTTTTACAAATCTCTAATAGCATATAAAGAGCCTTTAAAAGAAAAAATTAATAATTCTAATTTTAAGGAACTCTTATACTCATCATTTCAAAGTAAAAATAAGATTGGATTATATAGGGCAATAAATGATGTTATTTTATCCGGTGGATACATTAATATGTCTTCATTTGATGGCGAAATACTATGGAAATCAAAATTATGGGATTCAATTAATCATTTCATTGAAAATGATACAATTGAGAATTATAATATTGGAAGTTCAAGCTTTTATTTCGAAAATTTCGTAGCTAATGATAATTATAGTAACGGTTTTTTTAAAAAGTATGATAATTTTTTAGTCGGAAGTAGGATAACATTTGAAATACCTTTTTAATATGAAAGTTATAAATACCAACTATATTTCATTTGATACAACATCATATGTTTGCACGAGAGCACAAGCATTAATTTGGATAGCAAATGGCGTTTCAGTTTTCGAGGTTTTTGAAAAAAATGCAAGTACCCTACTAAGTGAAATCATTAAAAAAACGCCGTCCCAAAAACCAATTGTAGCGAATTTTACAGGCATTATTAATATTGATGAACATGCATTAGATGATGTGTTTGATGCTTTGTCTGGAAATTTAAAACAACTTATTATTATTAATGGAATAGATCTAACTGATAGAATAATTGCTTTAAAAAAGAGCAAATTAATAAATATAAATGTTGACGCAGAAAATAAAATATTAATAATTGGGAATAGTAAATCAATTAATATCTCTCTTTTGAAATCTGAAAGAGATACATATATTAAAAATTTTATTAGTTCAACACTTAATTCTACTTTTAATAAATTTGAAGATTATAAAAGATTATGCTCAACTCCATTCCTTGCAAATGGAGAATTTAATTCAAAAAAAATAATATCAGAGCCTATAAATTTTTTATGGATTACTCTACATTTATCGGATTTACTTAAAAAATTAATTCAAGAAGAAAAACTAAATAATATTAAATTAATAAGTGCAAGTTTAAGGGGCGCTCCATTTGCATCTATGTTAGGTCTAATCAATGGAATTGAATGTGAAACAATAGATCATGTTGGTCCTATACACAAAGTTTTTGATGGTAATATCACAACTAGACCAGAAAAGAATATTAATTATATATATGTTGGTGATTTTATATTTGGAGGAACTGAAATCAAAATAGCAAAAACGTATTTAACAATTAATAATTGTAAACTAAATAATGCCATTGTTATTGGAAGCTTATTTGACAAAAGCATTTTCTCTCAGGATTTTAATTTATATTATTTAGAGAACTTAAGAACTATTTCCAGAGATTCTGATTTTAAAATATTTGAATAAATGAAAAAAATATTACACATAACAGATCTTCATTTAAATAATTTTAATTCCGAAAATGAATTTTTAAGAGAAGGTTATTACCAGGAATACATCGATAAATTATATGATGAAGTATCGATAACTGATGAAATAAAAGAAGTCGATTTTTTATTGTTATCTGGTGATTTTATTGACATTGGAAAAATTGAAAATTTTCCGGAAATTTCCAAAATCATTGATTATTTATGTCAAAAATTTAAAATAAAACCAAATAGTGTATGCTGTACAATTGGAAATCATGATTATCAATGGAAAATACAGAAAGCTGATTTAAGTGATTCTGTAGACTTAAAAAAACCATTCTATGAATTCGTACTTCCGTATAATGAAGACATTATTAACCAAGAAGATTATTATACATTTAAAAAATTAGATACCGACATTTTCTATTTATCATTAGATTCAACATGGAAATCTATTGATGGAAAACCTGGTATATTTAACATTCATGAAGAAGATAAATTAATTAATGATTTAAGAAAACACATTAATCAAAATTCTACTTTATTAATAGGTTGTCATTTTCCAATTATATCTTATAGCAATAATTTTCTTGCAATGGAAGAAGTAAATTGGCATGAAAACCATATTTGGATAAAGGGAGCTACATTAAGAGATCGTGTTAAAAATTTAAATGCTAAAAATACAATTTGGTTTCATGGTGATGTTCATGCAAGTGACCAATCAATAATTGAAAATGAAACCTTTATATTAACCTCTAAATTTGCAGCAAATCTTTCAATTAGTGAAATACCAAGACAAGCAGTAATGTTATTATTAAATGATTGCGGCTTAGAAAAAATAACTTATAATTACATATTTGACACACACAAACAGCATCCTAATTTAGGCAAATGGGTATCTTCAAAGAGCCAACAGATAAGAGCTTTTAAGCAACAAGAAGAAACTAAAGACTCTATTATAAGCTCACCAAATTCTTTAAAATTAATAGATGACGAAATTCAAAGCACAATTCTTGAAAACATTTCTGTTGAAAATTTATTTCAATTTGGAAGATTTAAGACTAGTGAAAACATTACTTCACTTGGATGGGTTGATATAAATAAATTAATGAGTAATAAATATCTCCTTGGAAGAATTAGTGAAAAGGGGTTTATTCACATTGATCAAATTGTAAAATCCAATTCTGACAAGGTGTTATTTGTAGGTTTAGAAATAATTGGAAGTATCTTAGCAAGTCAATTATCTGTTCGATTTAATGTGAAAAATGAAATATTTCCGATACGAGGCAAACATAAATACTATTCTAGTGAAGAAACAAATGACTCAAAAATATTGGAAAGTATTATACATTTTGAAGAAGTTGTAATTTTTATAGATATAATTTCATCTGGCAGTACTATTAATGATCTTATAAAGCAATTTAATGATAAAAACAAGGAACTTAAAATCCATGTAATTTCAATTATTTCAAATGATCTAAAAACAAAAATTAGCATTTTACCATATACTTCAAGTTATGCAACTTTTTGTTCTACTTTAAAAATTCCGATTATAGCTGACGAAGATTTACCAAATGAAAACATCTTTAAATCAACATTAAATTTCGTTGATTAGCATAATTAACGTAGCCTGGCGCGAGCGTAACGCTCGTGCCCACAAAGAAATTCAAATCCAATTAGAACATTCACGAGCGGTACGCTCGCGATAGCAACTTAAATTAAAACCACTTCTTCGTCCCCAACAAATACAAAATCTTCCCAGGTCCTGATTTTACTTTTCCAACTTCCCAGTTAAAGGTTTCTTTATTGTTTAAACTGTCTATAAGCTCATTCATTTCCTCAACCGAATACGTTCTGAGGGAAGATACAATTCCATCCCACAAAACTAAAAGCGGCACAATTGGAATAAGATACGTAAAAATTATTCTGCCTATTTTAAACGGACGTATAAAAGGCGTAGTCAATAAAACACTAATTGGCGAAAAAATCATCGCTATGATACTAGGCAAACTTCTTTCCTGTGCTTCAAAAATCGCAATTGCACTATGGGTGTCAACAGCATTCTGCAGAATTTGGCGTGCATCGTTTGGCTTAAAATGATGGAAAGATAAAAACTGCGTTCTTAATCCGATTAGGTTTTTAGGAACATTTCGGGCATTGACAGGCGTTTTGATGTAGTCAAAATTATTGGCCTGTTGCTTTGTGTATTCAAATGCCGTAATGTTTGGAAAATAATCTGTCAGCAAAATTTTGAAATCAGGGTTGCTCTTTTTCAATTCGGTATTGAGCCAGATCAGTCCGCCTCCACCGCCTGAAGCCAAATCTATAATCTGGTTGGTACCGCTTTCTTTTAAACCTTTTTCTATAATGGGAACAATGCCCTTGTACATACCGGTTTTGTTGGACAGGAATTGTAAAAAATCGGTCATATAATTTCTTATGAATTCCGGCAGCCATTGTTGATCTTCAAATTCGAATAAATGAATTCTGCTCATACTCATCTAATTTACAGTTCAATACAAATTTCAATATTTTTTTCAGATAAATATTTACATTTATTGAAAAAATTAACAGCCTCCTGCTTTAGCTGGAGGTTGCATTTAAAGCTAAATTCGGCTTTAGCCAAAAAGCGCAAAAGATTAGGCTAAAGCCTTTTTCTAATGTAATTTTGTCCTCCAGCTAAAGCTGAAGTCTATTCAAATATTGCTTCAGCTAAAGCTGAGGAAAATTTAAACTTAAATATTCTTTATAATTACGCATCGCTTACCATGATTACAAAAGCAACACTAGAAGACATTCCGTCCTTAACTATTTTAATAAATTCAGCTTACAGAGGTGAGACTTCGAAAAAAGGCTGGACTACCGAAGCCCATTTATTAGAAGGCAAAAGAACGGATGAGAAGGAAATGACGGAAATATTGCTGAATCCTAAAAATACGATTTTGAAATATACGGAGAACAACCAAATTATTGGTTCGGTTTTGTTGGTGGAGAAAGAACATCAATTGTATTTGGGAATGTTAACTGTTTCACCGGAACTTCAAAACAGCGGAATCGGTAAAAAGATGCTCGCTGAAGCTGAGAATCAGGCGAAATCTTTGGGATTGTCGAGTATTATTATGACGGTAATTTCAGTTCGTGAAGAGCTTATTGCGTGGTACAAACGCCACGGTTATGTGGATACGGGCGTAAGAGAGGCTTTTCCTGAGAGTGACATTCATGTTACGATTACTGATGAACCATTGGAGTTTGTGTTTTTGGAGAAAACTATATAATTTTTTCCTCACCATATAAGTGATGTAAGTTCATTTAAAAGTTTGCGTGAAAATAGGTTTGAAACTTTAAAGTTCATATTACAAAGCATTAAAAAATTCCCATATTTTCAAGTTTTATCGTAAATCCTAAACGTATCATGCTTTTATGTTCCTGATAATCAATTAAACTTTCTGTATAGCCCACAAACCATTGAAGCGTGAGATAATAATTTTCGTTTCTGTATGGTCTCCAGTTTACTTGTGTCTGCAAAGATCCATAATTGATAAGACCACTTCCCTTTCTGAAAAGAATGTCTGCACTCCATCGTCCGGGCTGTATCTGATACGTAGCACTCGCCTCGCCATAACCTACATATTTTGTAAGTCCGGGATTATCATCTTTGTCAACAAGCGGAATCCATCCTCTCAAACCTACTGTCCAACGTGGTGAAACCTGTGATTTTAAAGAGAACGCAAGCATGTTCCAGGTTCGTGAATAAATGGAGTCCCTGCCATTAGATTCATGCTCTAATGAAATTGTTCCATACGTCAGTCTTCCGCCTTTTAAATAAAATGGACGAACAATGGCTACACCCGGATTAAAATTAATTTCTTCAAATGGCTTAGAGCTTGCATAAATGTCCCAGAACGCTTTTTGGGTGTACATCAAATACGGAAAAAAACCACCCCATAAAGGTTTTGATTTCAATCTAAGCTTAAAACTGACCTGATATTTAACATCTGCATTATCACGGGTGATGGCGGTATTGATTGGCACTCCTGTCAAAAAATAATTATCTCTGTGTACCGAAAAACTAGGTTCTTTCAACAGTGAATCTGCTGCGCGAAAATTTTTCTTTGGTTCTAAAATAGGGTCTAAAATTTGGGCATTTACTTTGATTGAAAATAAAATGATAAAAATCAATAGGTATTTTGAATGCATTCTTAATTTAAATTTGTTTATTATTTTTCAAACAAGGTATGGTATTTCAATACCATATATTAACTCAATAAAATAAATAAATTAATAAGAAACAGCTTTTAGAGTTTTACCGCAAAGATTCGCAAAGAAGTTCGCAGAGGTTCGCCAAGTTTTTCTTTTTTTTAATCCCGCAAAGTCTCGAAGTCGCAAAGTTTTTTCTCTATTCAACACAAAGTAACCACCGAGTTTGTCATTCCGAGGAACGAGACCCGAGCCATAGCGAACAGGCGAAGCAAATCTCCGTAAGTAGCTCGACAAAGATTGGAGAGTTTCTTTGCAGAGTTTCTCGCGGATATTCCTCGTTCCTCGGAATGACAAAAATGAGTAAAAAATAAAAACCTAGTGTTTCTGAAACTTTGCAAACCATGTGCATAAATTTTCATAAAAACTTCTTATGAAAACTAAAGCCCTAGCCCTGATGGAAACGGCATCCTTTTGTGCCGGGGTTCGGTACAAAAGATATAGTGTACAGCAGGAAACAGCTCCTAAATACAAACCTTTGAACCTGTGTTACTTTGAGACTTTGAACCTTTTTTTAAAGAACCAACTCTTCAAACAAACGCTGAATCGTTTTTTCTAAATCTTCACACATTCCGGGATGAGGTCTTGAGGTTTGAATCGCAGAACTGCGAATGGCCGTTAACCATCGAAAACGTTCCGGAATATCAAATTCTGCAATTGGACCACCGTCTTTGGCGCCTTTTGTGATTTTTTCGAGCGCGGTTAAATTGCATTTTAATTGGTCGAAGTCAAAATCGGCAGAAATTGCCTCAATTCGGTCCTCATTGAGATGGAAAAGTACTTTTATATACTTTTCTTTTTTGCAAAACATAATGATTCAGATATTCAGGAATTCTTCGAGCTCCAC
>CBFGNY010000221.1:0-6605 GCA_965650235.1 uncultured Flavobacterium sp.
TCAGCTGCATCGCAATTTCAGTAAACCTGAAAATTCAACAAAATTAGAATCTTAGTTCTTTAGAAGCTCAAAAAAAATGAATCCAGATTTTATAAAATTCCAGGCACAAACTTCCCCTTATCCACTCGGAATGGAAGTTTCGCATGCTATTGGCTCCTATATTTACGATACAAACGATAAAAAATATTTAGATTTCGTCGCCGGTGTATCCGCTTGTACACTTGGTCATCAGCATCCAAGAGTGAACCAGGCAATTAAAGATCAGCTGGATAAATATTCGCATGTAATGGTTTACGGTGAATATTCACAAAGTCCCGCCGTAGAATATTGTAAATTGTTAGCTTCACTCATGCCGGAATCTTTAAACAAAACCTATTTGGTTAATTCTGGTACAGAAGCAATCGAAGGCGCTCTTAAATTGGCCAAACGAACGACAGGCCGAAGTCAGCTTATTTCCTGCCATAATGCTTATCACGGAAATACGATGGGTTCCATGAGCGTCATGGGATTTGAAGAACGAAAACAAGCCTTTCGTCCATTGCTCCCAGATATTGATTTTATTACATTCAATAACGAAGAAGATTTACAAAAAATAACTACACGAACGGCCGCAATTTTGCTTGAAACGATTCAGGGAGGAGCTGGTTTTATTCAACCTCAGAACAATTTTCTGCAAAAAGTCCGCAAACGCTGCGACGAAGTTGGTGCCATGATGATTGTAGATGAAATTCAGCCCGGTTTTGGACGAACCGGAAAACTTTTTGGTTTTCAAAATTATGATGTTGTTCCGGATATTGTCGTAATGGGAAAAGGAATGGGTGGCGGAATGCCGGTTGGCGCTTTTACAGCATCTGCTGAAAAAATGGATTTGTTAACCGAGAATCCAAAATTAGGACATATCACAACTTTTGGAGGTCATCCTGTCATTGCGTCAGCCTGTCTGGCGACTTTGAAAGAATTAACTGAGACTAACTTGATGCAGGAAACTTTAGAGAAAGAAAAACTCTTCAGATCACTTTTGGTACATCCTTTGATAACAAAAATTAGAGGAAAAGGATTAATGCTTGCCGCAATGACTGAAACTGCCGAGATAACAAATCAGGTAATTTTAAACTGTCAGGACAAAGGACTTATTTTATTCTGGTTGCTCTTTGAAGGATGCGCCATCAGAATAACTCCTCCATTAACCATTTCTGAAGAAGAAATAAAAGAAGGCTGTGCCATAATTTTAGACGTTATGGATGAAATCCTGAAAAAAGAAGAAGAGGCATAATTAGGAGCTATTTCCTGCTATCCGCTTTATCTTTTATTTTTTTAAAGGAAAAAAATAAAAGGATACCGCTGCTATCAGGGCTAGGGCTCCCGGCTAAAAATAAAAACTAGAATAATAATTAAATAATCTTTTACATATCAGAAGATTATGACTAAAAACAGAATGTAATTTCTGTCCATATTGTTAATTAAATTGTTCAAAACAATTAATTTCCTTTTCTCACAAAATAATATGGTTGCCTAAATTTATAACAGGCTAATTTCAAAAAAACAAAGTATGCAATTAAGCAACGAAGAAGA
This sequence comes from uncultured Flavobacterium sp., assembly GCA_965650235.1. Classification (GTDB taxonomy): domain Bacteria; phylum Bacteroidota; class Bacteroidia; order Flavobacteriales; family Flavobacteriaceae; genus Flavobacterium. Next base: position 1,573 of record CBFGNY010000221.1, read on the forward strand.
AGATTATAACCTATCCTTATCCAAATTTGAGTCGATGTTAAAAACTAACAAAGTACTCTTTTTTGATTCTGAAGAATTTGAAGAAATTATTCTTCATTATTTGGACATAGGCAAGGCTAATTTAGCAAAAAAAGCCTTAAAACTTGCATTAGACCAGCATCCAAAATCTACGGGCTTAAAATTAGTACAAGTAGAAATGTTGGTTTACGACGATAAATTGGAAATCGCCGAGAAACTTTTAAATGAGTTATATGCAATCGAACCTAACAACGAGGAAATTTACATCCAGAAAGCTAATATCTGTTCTAAAAGAGACCAACACGAAAAAGCAGTAGAATTACTCAAAATTGCCCTGCAATATACAGACGATTTTGCTGATGTGTATAACTTAATCGGAATGGAATATCTTTTTATGGATAACCTCGAAATGGCAAAAGACAGTTTCATCAAATGCCTTGAAGAAGATTTAGAAGATCAATCTGCCTTATACAACGTCGTTTATTGTTTTGAATTTTTAGATCAAAATCAGGAGGCAATTGTATATTTAAATGAATACATCAATAAAAACCCTTATAGTGAAATTGCATGGCATCAGCTTGGACGTTTACATTACGGTGTAAAAGAATATGAAAATGCCATTCGTGCTTTTGACTATGCAACTCTCATTGACGAAGAGTTTTTAGGAGCTTTTATGGAAAAAGCAAAAGCATACGAACGCCTGAAAAAATATACTGAAGCAATAGAAAGTTATAACCGTACTATCGAATTAGACGATGCTACTTCCTATGCCTTATTGCGTATTGGAAAATGTTACGAAAAATTAGGCAATACAGTTTTAGCCCTGAAATATTTCAATCAGACTGTTCACGAAGACCCGCTTTTAGACAAAGGATGGATTGCTATAACCGATTTTTACGTTCGCCAGAAAAACTTTCAAAAAGCCTTATTTTTTGTTAATAAAGCATTAGCAATTGACAATCAAAATCGTTTGTATTGGAAACGTTATGCTACAATAAATAAACAAATGAACTTTTTTGAAGAAGCAGAATTTGGTTATAGAAAAGCTGTAGAATTTGGTGATTACGCATTAGATACCTGGTTATTTTGGGTAGACATTCTTCAGTTTTTAGGGGAATTTGACAGCGCGATACAGACATTACTACAGGCTTCAGAATATTTTCCTGAAGAAAACGAAATAGAATATCGCTTGGCCGGATTATATTTTATGATTCAGGAAAATACAAAAGCTAAATTCCATTTAAGTAACGGTTTACGTTTAAATTTCGATAATTATATTCTAATTGAAGATTTGTTCCCCGTAGTATGGACAAAAAAAATGGTAAGAAATTATATTGAAAAACATAGAAAAGAATAATGATTGATATTTTAAAAAGACGTTTTGGCTTATTAGGCCGTAATATTAGTTACTCCTTTTCAAAAGGATATTTTACAGAAAAATTTAATGATGAAGTTTTCACAGGCAACAGCTACGAAAATTTTGATATCTCTGAAATCAATCATTTTACAGGCTTACTTAAAAATAATCCAGACTTAAAAGGCTTAAATGTTACTATTCCATATAAAGAACAAGTAATTCCTTTTTTGGATAAACTTTCAAAAAAAGCGGCTTTAATTGGTGCTGTCAATACAATTAAGTTTACCAGGAACGGAAAATTAAAAGGATATAATACCGATTATTACGGTTTTAAAAATTCATTAAAGCCACTATTAGAGCCACATCATAAAAAAGCACTTATTTTAGGAACGGGAGGTGCATCAAAAGGGGTGGCTTTTGCACTTGATGAACTTGACATTCCTTATATTTTTGTTTCAAGAGAAGCTAAAGAAAACATCATTGATTACAGTTTAATTAATGCGACAACTTTTGATAATTTTCAAATTATAATTAATTGTACACCAGTAGGAACAAGTCCAAATATTGAGGCATGTCCGGAATTTCCATATGAGTTTTTTACAGACAAACATATCGCTTATGATTTAATTTATAATCCTGCCGAAACTCAGTTTTTAAAAAATGCCAAAGAAAGAGGAGCTGTAATAAAAAACGGCCTTGATATGCTTATTTTTCAGGCAGAAAAAGCCTGGAAAATCTGGAATAAATAAATTTAAAAAAAAACACTGACTTTAGGCTACATCAAAAAATGTAGCCTTTTTTTGTTTTTATTGATTGATAAAGCAGATTATCATAATTATAAATGGGCCACAATCAAATCATTTTTTTACTTTTTTGTAAGTTTTTACATTAGAAAAACACATAAACAAATGATTTATTTTGTATTTAGAAACACCTTTACTATCTTTCGCAATGTTTAAAATAAAAACCTTATACATTTAAAAATGTTAGAAGAAAAGAATGATAACCTGCATGAAGCAGATGGAAAACCAGGAATCGAACTTAATGATTCGGTACAAAATGATGCATTTGAAACATCAATCCCTGAGACGGCGGCTACAGAAAATGAAGTTTCTCTTCCTAAAAGTGAAACAGAAAATAGTAAGTCAGAAGACACAAATCAGGAAGCATTGGATTCAATAACAAATTCTAATGCTGAAGAAGGTGAAGACGAAACATTTAAAGAACGTCATGATATCCCTATGCAGGATTATGATACCTTTTCGTTAGAAGCACTTGTTGATGAATTAAAAAAGCTTGTAAATACAGATAAAGTAATGTCTGTAAAAAATCATATTGAAGAAATTAAAAAATCATTTCTACTCCAATTCAATCATTTTATTGAGGACAAAAAAGAAGAATTTAATGCTTCAAACCAAGATCCTAACGAAGAATTTCAATACCATTCTCCACTAAAGGCAAAATTTGACGAATATTATAATGTATTCAGAGAGAAAAGAAATGCTCATTTCAAACACTTACAGACCAATTTAAAATCAAATTTAGAAGATAGGCTTGCCATAGTTGAAGAGCTAAAAGAACTTATAAACCCTCAGGAAAGTATTAAAGATACTCTTAAACATTTTAATGAATTAAGAGAAAGATGGAAAAATGCCGGACCAATTCCGAAAGACAAATACAATCATGTTTGGAACAATTATCACTTTCATGTAGAAAATTTCTATGATTACCTGCACTTAGACCGTGAAGCTAGAGATTTAGATTTTAAACATAATCTGGAGCAAAAACAAAAAATAATTACCCGTGTAGAGGAGTTGGTAAATGAAACCGACATTAGTAAAGCATTTCGTGAATTACAGGATTTACACAGAATCTGGAAAGAAGATATCGGACCCGTTTCTAAAGAACATCGCGATGTAATTTGGAATAAATTTAGTGAACTGACTAAAAAAATTCACGATAAAAGAGAGCTTTTATTTGAAAGCCAAAGAGCAACAGAAGAGCAAAATCTCGAAATTAAAAAAGGAATTATTGCTACAATCGAAGTTTTAGCTACAGAAAAAGTAGGCTCGCATTCGCAATGGCTGGTACAAATACAAAAGGTTGAAGCACTTAGAAATGAGTTTTTTGCTGCTGGAAAAGTACCAAGCGAGGTAAACGAACAGACTTGGGCAGCATTTAAGACTGCTGTTAGAAATTTTAATTCTTTTAAAAACTCGTTCTATAAAGACATTAAAAAAGATCAAAACGATAATTTAAACAAAAAAATGGCTCTTGTGGCAAAAGCCAAGGAATTGCAGGAAAGCACTGATTTTGGTGCAACTACTCCAATAATGAAGCAGATCCAGGAAGAATGGAAACAAATTGGCCATGTTCCAAAAAAATATTCTGACAAAATCTGGAAAGAATTTAAAGATGCCTGCAACCATTATTTTGACAAACTGAAAGAACACAAATCAGAAGAGAATGGTGATGAAGTAGCAGCTTTCGACAATAAAAAAGCTTATTTAGAAACTTTAAGAGCATTCGAACTTACAGGAGATCACAAAACAGATTTGGATGCGATTAAACTTCATATCGAAACCTGGAAAGGTTTTGGAAAAGTTCCTTTTTCAAGGCGCCATATTGAAGGTAAATTCAATAAAATCTTAGATGCTCTTTTTGAAAAATTAAGCCTGAGTAAGAAAGACACTGAAATGATGCGTTTTTCTAACCGAATTGATTCTTTATCAGAAAGCAATGATACTCGCAAATTAGATAATGAAAAGATTTTCATAATGCGTAAAATTGAAGAGGTCCAAAATGAAATTTTTCAATTAGAGAATAATATCCAGTTTTTTGCGAATACTAAAAATGCAAAGAAAGAAAACTCTATAGTTCTTGAAGTTCGTAAAAACATTGCTATTCATAAGGAAAACCTGGAAGTATGGAAAGATAAACTGAAACAATTACGTAACCTGAATCAGGAATAAAATTTAGATTTATAAAGTTTAAAAAGGTGTAATGAAAATATTCATTACGCCTTTTTTTATGCTTTTTTACTTTTCAGTAACAAATTAGTAAACAAAAACTGTAAAATATTGATTATATTTGATTTGAGACTCTATTCAATAGTCAAAAAATAAATGCTTAAATTATTAATTCTAATAACAACAAAAAAATGAAATTCACAAGAAAAGCTAACGCCAACTGGAAAGGAACCGGTATGGAAGGAACAGGGACTATAAGTACACAAAGTACAACCTTAAATAATGCACAATTATCTTTTAAAACAAGATTTGCGGAAGGAGTGGGAACTAATCCGGAAGAACTTATTGCAGCAGCTCATTCAGGCTGTTTTACGATGCAATTAAGTTTCTTATTAAATGAAGGCGGATTTGTTGCTGATGATCTATCTACAGAAGCTACAGTTAGTTTTGAAGATGGCTCTATTACTTTAATACATTTAGAACTAAAAGGAAAAGTACCCTCTATAACAGCAGAAAAATTTGCTGAAATTGCAACCAAAGCAAAGGAAATTTGCCCAATTTCAAAATTATTAAAAACTGAAATTACACTAGGAATTAATTTAATTTAGAAACCCTAAATTATCTAGCATAAAAACCAAAAAAAAAGCTCCGAAAATCGGAGCTTTTTTTATCTTATTTATTCAGGCATT
>CBFGNY010000222.1:0-6595 GCA_965650235.1 uncultured Flavobacterium sp.
AGAGCGACTTTAGAAGCTCCTTTTATGCCTTAAAAAAACAACAAAGATAAGGAGGAGTTGCAATGTACAGCCGGAATAGCTTCATAAAATTATAGATGTAATTCTGTCCCGCATTCATGACAGTATTTTGCATTGTCAAAATGAACTTGGGAGCCACATATCTGGCACGAAGTTTTTGTATTTACAGTGTTATTCTGGAGATTTTTTTTGGCAAATTCAGCAGTTACGATTCCGGTTGGTACGGCTATGATTCCATAACCCAGAATCATGACCAAAGATGCTACGAATTGACCCAGAGGTGTTCCGGGAGAAATGTCACCATAACCAACAGTAGTCAATGTTACGATAGTCCAATAGATACTTATCGGGATACTTGTAAATCCGGTTTTCTGGCCTTCGATTAAGTACATTAGTGAGCCAATGATTACTGTGGCGATAAGAACAAAATAAATGAAAACAAGGATTTTTTCTTTACTGGCTTCGATTGCTTCACGAAGCTGAATCGACTGTTGCGAAATTTGCGGAATATGTAAAATTTTGAATAATCTAAAGAAACGTAATGCCCTGATTACGGACAAGATACTTGCTCCAGGGAAAAATATGGACAAATACATGGGCAAAACGGCCAGTAAATCGATAATGCCATAAAAGCTAAAAATATATTTGACTGGTTTTTGAATCGATATAATTCGTAAAATATACTCAAGGGTAAAAAAAGCGGTAATAACCCATTCGCAAATAAGAAGTTCAGAATGGTATTTTTGATTTACTCCCTGAACGGTTTCCATCATTACCAAAAGGACACTCAATAAAATTAGTCCCAAGAGAACTAAATCGAAAAGTCTTCCTAAAACGGTATTGGTACCGTAAATAATTATTTTTACTTTTGATCTGAAGATTTCGTATTTCGATTTTATTTTTTTCATACCTGCTAAGATAAAGAAAATAGGGAAATTTTAAAAATAATGAATTTTCAGCGATTTGCTTTTTCGAATGTAACTTTGAATAATATTTTTTACGTCACGGTTGTTCTGCATCGGAATCAGGATGTTTTTAAGGATTTCGATATTGGTAACCTGATAATTCAAATCATAATATGCATATCCTTTATAAACTCCGTTTTCAATTAAAATGGCACTTCTTTCGTTGACATTTCGGCCTCTGTCGAGCAAAATCATATTTTTGTTTTCAAAGCTGTTTTCAGAGATAAACTGCTGTACTCTTAAATTATAGGTTTCGGGTGTAACTTCTTGAATGCAAGCACCGTCGCATTCCTTGATTTTGTATTTAAAACACTCTTTTTTGGTTAGATATAAACCAGTTAATTTTTGACACAAATGATACTTTGCAGTGAACTTAAAAAGCATATTTTTTCCTTCCTGTAAAGAAACAAATGATGTAATTTCCTTTTTACGTCCGTCTGCTTTCCCAAGTTTTAAATTTAAATACCCATTTGAATCTTTTTCAACATAAATGGCGAATGGAAAAACTGCTTTTTTCTGTGAACGGTTGTGCCTTGGGCGGTTTATTTTTACTTGTTCACTTTCTTTCAGCAAAGCAATTAATTCACTACCGGTTTCTTCATGTGTTATGGTAAAAACTTCCGTTTGTATTTTTTTGCTTTTAGTGGTAATTCCGGTAAAATGCTGGTTTATTCTTTTTCGGATATTAAGGCTTTTGCCGATGTAAATTAAATTTCCGCCTTCATTATAAATGTAGTAAACACCGGTTTTAGAAGGCATTTGTCCAACCAGGTCTAATAATTTTGGTGAAATACCTTTTTCTATTTCGAATTTTATAAAATCCTGTACGATTGTTTTTTCCAGGTCTTTTTCGAGCAGCATTTTGAAAAGCTTTGTTGTTGCAATGGCGTCTCCGCTGGCGCGATGTCGGTCTGCCATTGGAATTCCGAGTGCGCGGACTAATTTTCCTAAGCTGTAAGAAGGCTGTTCCGGAATTAATTTTTTGGCAAGTTCAACTGTGCAAAGTGTTTTTGCTTCAAAATTATATCCTAAACGTCTGAATTCTGTACGGAGGATCCTGTAATCAAATGAGGCGTTGTGGGCAACAATAATGCAATCTGAAGTTATTTCAATAATGCGTTTTGCAACTTCATAAAACTTAGGTGCAGAACTCAGCATAGCATTATTAATTCCGGTTAATTTAACCACAAAAGGCTGAATCGGAATTTCAGGATTAACAAGGCTAATGAACTGATCCACTACTTCATGGCCATCAAATTTATAAATGGCGATCTCAGTGATTCCTTCTTCGTTAAACTGGCCTCCAGTGGTTTCTATGTCTAGTATTGCGTACATTTTTAATGTCAATAACAATAACAAAAATCAATTGCAATGTCAAAAATCAATATTTTAAAATTGAATTTTGTTATTGATATTGTAATTGTTATCGAAAAATTATTTTTTATTATTTATCATTTTTGATGATATTGCGATTAATTCTTCAAGTTCAATTAAGAGTATGTTTCTTTTTTCAGCGTTTCCTTCCTTAATATAGTCTAATATTTTTAATGAATTTCTAGATTCTTTTAATTCTTTCACAACCAAAGAAACTTTAAAAATAAAATCTTTATCAGATATTGTTCCTTGAGCTTCCCCGAAATTTAAAGAAGCACTACCAGATGATCTAATTAACTGATTTTTATAATATTCATTTTCAAATATCTTTTCGAGTTGTCTGGTAAAGAAAATACATTCTCCGGCAAACCGAACCAATCGATCTTCAAAATTGAATATTTTTTCCATTTAAATATTGTAATTGATTTTTGCCATTGCCATTGATTTTTGTAATTGATTTTGAAATTAACGACCTCCAAAAATACTGCTTCCAATGCGAACCATTGTACTGCCGCATTCTATTGCAAGTTGATAATCTCCGGACATTCCCATTGATATTGTTGAAAAATCATCCATTGTAGAGGCGCATTGCGGTGCGTCTTTTTGTTGTTGGATTGAATCAAAAATGGATTTTAAATGGGCAAATTCTTTTTTAATTTGGTTTTCATTTTCTGTGAAAGTAGCCATTCCCATCAAACCTAAGATACGAATATTTTTCAACTCGCTGAATTCTGAAGACGTTAAAAGTTCGTTTAATTCTTTTTCGTCCAAGCCAAATTTTGATTCTTCTTCGGCAATATGTATTTGAAGAAGACAATCTATTGTTCTGTTATTTTTTAAAGCCTGTTTGTTGATTTCCTGTAATAATTTTAAACTGTCAACACCATGAATCAAACTGACAAACGGTGCCATAAATTTTACCTTATTCGACTGAACATGACCAATCATATGCCATTGAATGTCTTTGGGCATTTGTTCGTGTTTTTCAGCCATTTCCTGGATCTTGTTTTCACCAAAAATGCGCTGTCCGGCTTCATAAGCCTGCATTAAATCTGAAACAGGTTTGGTTTTAGAAACTGCAACAAGGGTTACATTTTCTGGCAATGTGGATTTTATTTTGATAAGGTTTTGTGCGATTGACATTATTTTTTTATTTTATCGTAAAAATGCTTTACAGCAAATTGAATAAGTATTAATAAGAACAATGAAAAAAATGCAAAAAAGTATTACTGTCACAATTCCAATTAATGGATTCATGCATTTTCTTGTACTAGTTTCTATCATTTTCAGATTCATGTAGAAAACAATAATTGAAAATAGTATTTGAGATAAAAAACTAATTCTACTAAGATTTACCAAAGATAAATTAGTTTTTTTTGATATAGAAAATATCCCAAATATTAGCTGAAACATGAAAGGCAAGAATATTGAAATAGAGATAATTCTGTACACCGTTATTATTTATTTATAAACTGTTTAGAAACTTTCTCAGCCTTTTTACTTTCACTATAATCATAAAATCCTTCTCCTGATTTCACGCCTAATTTCCCGGCTCTTACCATATTAACCAACAATGGGCAAGGGGCATATTTTGGGTTTTTAAAACCTTCGTACATCACATTTAAAATGGCAAGACAAACGTCAAGACCAATAAAATCAGCTAATTGAAGCGGTCCCATTGGGTGTCCCATTCCTAATTTCATTACCGTATCAATTTCGTAAACGCCGGCTACTTTATTATATAACGTTTCAATAGCCTCATTTAGCATAGGCATCAAAATTCTGTTGGCTACAAAACCCGGATAATCATTTACTTCAACTGGAGTTTTTCCTAATTTTTCAGATAAATCCATGATGATTTTAGTCACTTCATTGCTGGTATTATATCCACGAATGATTTCGACTAATTTCATAATAGGCACCGGATTCATAAAATGCATTCCGATAACACGTTCCGGATGAACTACTACAGCACCAATTTGTGTAATCGAAATAGAGGAAGTATTTGTTGCCAAAATTGTATTATGAGAACATAATTCGTTTAATTGCTTGAATATATTAAGCTTTAATTCAACGTTTTCAGTTGCAGCTTCAACCACCAAATCAACACCAACAACACCATCTTTTATATCCGTATACGTAATAATATTGGTAATGGTTTTGGCAACATCTTCCTGTGTGATGGTTCCTTTTGCCAGCATTCGCTCCAGGTTTGCAGCAATAGTTGCCATTCCTTTATCTAATGATTTCTCAGAAATATCAATCAGTTTTACAACAAAACCACTTTGGGCAAAAGTATGGGCTATTCCGTTACCCATTGTTCCTGCACCAATTACAGCTATCGTTTTCATTTCTATTTTGGTATTTAAATTTTAAAAGTTAAGGTTTAAAGTGACTTTTTTTGCCAGCTTTAAACCTTAAAAAATAATGAGTATAAATTTTATTATTTATCGAAACAGTCAATAATCTGATAGGCTACTCTTAATGCATCTGTTGCCTGTTCCAGGGTTACAACCGGGGTAGTATCAGTATTAATGGCATCCGCAAATGAATTTAATTCGTCTAAAATGGCGTTGTTTTGCTCAACATCCGGATTGGTGAAATAAATTTGTTTTTTTACACCTTCAGCATTCTGCAGGATCATATCAAAATCTCCCGGAACTTCAGGAGCATCTTTCATACGGACTACTTCACATTTTTTCTCCAGGAAGTCAACAGAAATGTAGGCGTCTTTTTGAAAGAAACGGGTTTTACGCATGTTTTTCATCGAAATTCGGCTTGCGGTTAAATTGGCAACACAGCCATTTTCGAATTCAATTCTGGCGTTGGCAATATCCGGAGTTTCGCTAATTACAGAAACGCCGCTGGCATTGATGTTTTTTACAGGTGATTTCACAACGCTTAAAATGGCGTCAATATCATGAATCATTAAGTCTAAAACCACCGGAACATCAGTACCACGAGGATTAAACTCTGCCAAACGATGTGTTTCAATGAACATCGGATTTTCGATCATGTTTTTGGTAGCAATAAACGCGGGATTAAAACGCTCAACATGACCAACCTGACCTTTTACATTGTATTCATTTGCCAAAGCGATAATTTCTTCGGCTTCTTCAACAGTATTGGCAATTGGTTTTTCTATAAAGATGTGTTTTCCTGATTTAATAGCTACTTTTGCACATTTGTAGTGCGAAAGTGTTGGGGTTACAATATCGATTACATCCACGGCGTGGATTAATTTTGCAATTGTGTTGAAGTTTTTATAGCCGAATTCTTTTGAGATTCTTTCGGCATTTTCCTGATTTTCATCATAAAATCCAACTAATTCATATTTGTCAGATTGTTGTAATAAGCGTAAATGTATTTTACCAAGATGACCCGCACCTAAAACTCCTACTTTTAACATGTGAATGTATTTTAAACAAAAATAGAATTTATTTGTTGAAAGTGAAAATGATTGTAACAAAGATTTAGCGATTTAATAATTAAGAATCAATATTTGATTTACTGTTTTGTTTCTTAATTTTGCCAAAAATAAATAAGCTCATTTTGAAAGATACTGCCAAACATCAAGGACTTCGCAATCAATTAGTAAGCACTTTAGAACAAAAAGGAATTACTGATAAAGCAGTTTTGGATGCGATAAAAAAAATCCCAAGACACCTTTTTTTAAATTCAAGTTTTGAAGATTATGCTTATCAGGACAAAGCATTTCCTATAGGTGCGGGGCAAACTATTTCGCAACCTTATACAGTTGCGTTTCAATCGCAGTTATTAGAAGTTAAAAAAGACCATAAAATTTTGGAAATTGGTACCGGATCAGGTTACCAGACTGCTGTTTTGTTTATGCTTGGTGCTAAAGTGTATAGTGTGGAGAGACAGAACGAATTGTTTAAACAAACTTCGATTTTATTTCCCAAATTAAATATCAGGCCAAAACATATTTCGTTTGGTGATGGTTACAAGGGGTTGCCAAATCATGCTCCGTTTGACAGTATTATTGTTACGGCGGGCGCACCTATCATTCCAAAACCATTAATGGCACAATTAAAAATAGGAGGAAGGCTCGTTATTCCGTTAGGGGAAGATGTTCAGATCATGACTTTGTTAATTCGAAAAAACGAAACCCAGTTTGAAAAGCATGAATTTGGAGAATTTCGGTTTGTACCTTTATTGGAAGATAAAAATTAGAATAAAAAAATGACCAAGAACAGTTGAAAATATTTTTGGGAATT
>CBFGNY010000223.1:0-6573 GCA_965650235.1 uncultured Flavobacterium sp.
CTGTAACGGATGGTGAAAATATATTTATAACGAGTGAAAAAAATGTGCTTTTTGCCTTAAGCTCTAATACCTTAGAAGTTTTATGGGAATTTAAATTTGATGAAAATCAAAATAATAGCAGAGAACGTATATTTTGCAAAGACAATAAGGTGTATTTTGCAGCACAAGGTCCAGAGATTTCTTCTATATACGCTTTAGATTCAAAAACAGGAACTCAAATTTGGAAAACAGACTTTAAAGATGACGATGTTGAATACATCATTGAGGAAAGTGATAATATTTGGGGATATACCCGCAAAGCAAAACTTTTTCAAATAGACTTAACAAATGGCGAGATAGCATTCGAAGCAAAACTAACAACTAAGCCTATTTCAAATCTTGAATTTGGGAATGATGATGAAACTTTGTTTTATTATTCTGATGCAGCCTTAATTCAATTTGAGTTTAAAACAAAAGACGAAAACGAAATGTATCTGCGAACCTCTATTAAGGATGATGCCTACAGTGCATATGTAAAATTAATGCGATAATAAAAAAAGCTGTCCAAATTATTGAGTCAGCTTTTTTCAAAAATATAAGGCATATTAGTTTTGGGAGTGAGCTTGATATTCATGACAACTAATAACTACTTATAAAAGAATAATAATGAATAGCAAAATTTAACCATGAACTAAATGACAAACAACAAACTCTTTACAACATTCTCTGCAATGTTATTTTTATGTTTTACAGTAAATGCTCAATACACTGCTATTCCCGATGCTAATTTTGAACAGGCTTTAATTAATCAGGGAATAGATGCTGGCAGCAAAGACGGGAAAGTACTTACTTCTAAGATTACCAATATAACCAGTTTGAATGTTTCAGGACGAAACATTTCAAATTTAATAGGAATCCAGGATTTTGTGGCTTTGAAAACTTTGAAGTGTTCTGCAAATGCATTGACAGATTTGGACATATCGAGAAATACAGCTTTGGCAAGTCTATATTGTGATAGTAATCAATTGACCACTTTGGATGTAAGCAAAAACCCCCTTTTAAACGAATTGATTTGCTCATATAATAAATTCACAGTTTTAAACGTAACCAATAATAAAGTTTTGACTTATTTAGATTGTGGTTCAAATAAATTGACTAATCTTAATTTAACTAATAATACACCTTTGGCTTATTTACAATGTAGTTCAAATCAACTGACCTCTTTAGATGTAACCAAAAATAATGCTTTGACTAAACTGTATTGCTATTCTAATCAACTGACTTCTTTAAATTTAACGAAGAGTACAACTTTTATTGATTTGAATTGCAATAATAATAAATTGACAGCTTTAGATTTAACCCCATATGTAGGTTTGACTTCTTTGGATTGCTCATTTAATCTATTAACTGTTCTTGATATAACCAAAAATACTGCTCTAAATGCTCTGTTTTGTGGGAACAACAATTTTACAGCTTTAGATGTAACAAAAAATGCAGATTTAAAATATTTCAATTGTGGTCAAAATCAGCTGACCACATTGGATGTCACTAAAAATATAGTTTTAGGTAGTTTTCATTGTGGTAATAATCGATTACTTGCTTTGGACTTAAGCCAAAATACCGACTTGACGCAGCTGTATTGTTTTTCTAATAAATTACTTAGTTTGAATATTAAAAATGGGAGTAATAGCAAGTTAATCACTTTTAATGCTACATCGAATCCAAGTCTAACTTGTATTCAGGCTGATAGCTCTGTTGGTCCAGGTATAGGTTGGCAAAAAGATGATACTGCAAATTATAGTACTATCGCTTGTCCTTCGATTGCGTACACCATTATTCCGGATGCCAACTTTGAACGGGCTTTGATTGATCAGGGAATAGATTCTGGGAACATCGATGGAAAAGTACTTACTTCTAATATTACTGGTGTAACTGGTTTGAAACTTGGAAACCGGAAGATTTCAAATTTGGCAGGAATACAGGATTTTGTCGCTTTGGAAGTATTAGATTGCAGTTCAAATTTATTGACTTCTTTGGATGTAAGTAAAAACATTGCCTTGACTTATTTAGATTGTAATTCCAATCAATTAACCAATTTAAATGTATCGCAAAACATATCTTTAACTTCTCTGTTTTGTGATTTAAATCAATTGACTTCTTTGGATTTGGTTCAAAATGAAACTTTGAGTCAGTTGAATTGCAGTTCAAATTCACTGACTACTTTGGATGTTAGTAAAAACACTGCTTTGACTTCTCTGATTTGCTCTTCAAATCAAATAACAAATTTAGATGTATCGCACAACATGGCTTTGAACACGTTGTTGTGTTATTCAAATCAATTGATTGTTTTGGATTTGGTTAAAAATACCAAACTGATAGAGTTGAATTGCAGATTAAATAAATTAACAGCTTTGGACTTAAGTAAAAATATTGCTTTGCAAGGAATATTGGATTGTAGCGATAATGAACTTGTTGAATTGAATATTAAAAATGGAAATAACAGCAAAATATTTTCGCTTGATGTTAACAACAATCCTGATCTGAACTGTATTCAGGCAGACAGCATCGAAGAACCTGATGGTTGGATTAAAGATGATACAGCAAGTTATAGCACTGACGTTTGTCCGGCAATAACATATACTCAAATCGAGGATGTCAATTTTGAACAGGCTCTGATTGATTTAGGACTCGACTCCGGAAGCATAAACGGCAAAATATTAACTTCAAAAATTGCGAGCGTGACCAATTTGAATATTTCGTCTAAAAAGATTTCAAGCTTAAAGGGGATACAGGATTTTGTAGCATTGAAAACTTTAGATTGTTCTGAGAATGAATTGACCGATTTAGATATAACCCAAAACACGTTTTTAGATACTTTGTATACCCATAGAAATCGATTGATCATGTTGAACGTGACAAAAAATACAGCATTGACCAAATTACATTGCTTTGAAAACCAATTCACTGTGTTGGATATAAGCAAAAATACCGCTTTGACTGAATTGGATTGCAGCTCAAATCAATTATTCAGTTTAGATGTAACCAATAATATAGCTTTGGAGTATTTGGATTGTTCATATAACCAGCTGACCGCTTTGGATGTAACCAAAAATATAGCATTGACTTATTTAGATTCCTCTCATAATCAATTAGGAGAAACAAAAAGCACCACAAGAAAGAGTCTTTTAACCTCAGATTCCGAGTTGGATATAGCCAAAAATACTGCTTTGATTTATTTAGATTGTTCATTTAATCAATTGACCTCTTTGGATGCAACTAAAAATACAAATTTAACTTATTTAAATTGCTCTAATAATCAATTGATGACTTTGAATATTCAAAATAAAAACAACGGTAATATTGAGACTTTTGATGCCACGATAAATCCTAATCTTACGGCAATACAAGCAGATGAAAATACTGCTCCAAATGGCAGTAACTGGACAATAGATAGTACTGCGTATTATGTTGGTTCTTTGTCCAATCCTGATTTTGAGAAAAATAAAAGTTTGGTATTGGTTTATCCAAATCCAGCCAATGAAATGGTAAATATTGAAATGAATCAGGAAATAACAGAAATTGTTGTAATGAATCTTATTGGTCAGCAATTGATGGGGCAATCGGTTCACTCTGTACGAGCGAAGGTGAATCTATCGTCTTTGGCGGAAGGTGCTTATTTTATAAAAATAATTTCTGCTAAACAGTCTTCGGTCATGAAAGTGATTAAAAAATAATTTTGCAACATAGTTAAATATAAATTGAAGGCTGCCTCAATATGGCAGTCTTTTTTGTTTTTAGATTAAATCAAATTGATTTAACCCATTTTTATTCTTTCTATATTGGATCTACTTTAAGAAGTAAATTCTGTTTTTTTAAAAATAATTTGATTATTAAAACTAAAGCTTTCTTAAATTAATTTGAATGCGTTTTTACTTATTGTAAATTAGTGAATCTAAAACTTTTAATACAATAATTATGAAAACGAAAATAATCACAGTCGTATTATTACTTTGTTTTGTAATGTCGGCGAATGCTCAAAAGAAAATAGAAGTTACTGAATTACCAAAACCCGCACAGGAATTCTTAAAGAAATATTTCGAAAATACATCGGTTGAAAAAGCCAAAAAAGATGCAGAACATGGTGAAAAAGGTTACGAAGTCAAACTCAAAGATGGTACTGAAGTAGAGTTTTGGAAAGACGGTTCATATCGAGAAGTCGATGGAGACAACAAACCGATTCCAATTGAATTTATTCCCCAATCCGTAAAAGATTATGTAGCAAAGAATTATCCGAATGAAAAAATCACCCACATTGATTATGGACATAAAGATCTTGACGTAGATTTAACCAACAAAATTGATCTTGAATTTACGAAGGAAGGAAAGTTTATAAAAGGTGAAAAGGATTAAATAGCGATTTTACTAAAAGCAGTTAAAACAAAACTCCATCAGAAAAGATGGAGTTTTGTTTTAAAAGTTATAAGGTGGTATATTTTAAGGCTGTTTATTATAGGTTTCAATCTCAAAAACTAAAGTTGCATTTGGAGGAATCACCCCTCCGGCACCTGCTTCGCCATAAGCCAAATTTGAAGGAAGAAAGAAGATTGCTTTTTCTCCATCAGTCATCATGTTAAGAGCTTCAATAAATCCAGGAATCATACCGTCTTTTTTGCCTACAGTAAAAGGAAATGCTTTGTAGCCACCTTGAGCATCTCTATTAGCATCGTATTTACCATAAGCTTTTGCCACGCTAGGCATACTACTGTCGAATAGATTTCCGTCTTCAAAATAACCTGCATAATGAAAATAAATAGTCGATCCTTCAGCTCCTTTTACCCCGGTTCCTTTTTGAGTAATCACATATTTTAATCCGGATGCTGTTGTTGTAGCGTTTGCTTTGGTTGCTGAAAAATAGGCAGCTTTGTCCTTAATTACTTTTTGAGATTCCAGTTTTTTGGCTTCATCTTTTTTCGCATCTTCAGCTATAACTTTTTCAGCATTAAATTTTTTAGCTGCAGCACCTTTGCGAGTAATAGTAATTTTTGTCATGACATCATCCTGAACAATTTTATTTACATTGTCCATTCCTGAAATTACATGACCAAATATTGTATGTTTACCGTTTAACCACGGAGTTTCTTTATGTGTAATAAAAAACTGGCTTCCATTTGTGGCAGGTCCTGAATTGGCCATTGCCAAAATCCCGCCTTTATCAAAAATTAATTCAGGAACAAATTCATCCTTAAAAGAAAATCCGGGCCCACCTGAACCATTTCCGTCGGGATCACCACCCTGAATCATAAAATCATTGATAACCCTATGAAACTTTAATCCGTCATAAAATGGTTTTCCTTTAAGTTTCTCCACTTTTACATTCGGATTTTTGCCTTCTGCCAATGAAATAAAGTTAGCAACGGTTACAGGTGCTTTTACATATTCTAAAGACAAAACGATATCCCCCTTAGTTGTAGAAATTGTAGCAAAAATTCCTTCTGCTGGTTTTGGTTTAGCAGCTGGTTTTGCTGTTGCAGTCTTTGGTTTTGCAACAGGTTTTTTAGTAGTTTGCGCCTGAATATTAAGTATTGCAAGGCAAAATAAAAATAAAAATTTAAATTTCATTGTATTTTAATTTGATTCAATATACGTTTAAAATAGGTTATTGAGGTTTTTCTAATAATTGGATTTCGAAAATAATATTTGCATTTGGCGGAATCACTCCTCCGGCTCCTGTTGCTCCATACGCCAAATGAGATGGAATAAAAATAACGGCCTTGTCTCCAAATGAAAGTTGTTCAATTCCTTCAATAAATCCGGGAATTAAGCCTTGTTTGCTTCCGGCTGTAAAAGGTATTGGCTGATAACCATTTGCCTGTGCTTTTTGTTCGATAAACTTTCCGAAGGTTTTTGATACATCTTCTGAGCTTGAATCAAATAAAGTTCCGTCTTCTAAGAAACCAGAATAGCTAATGTATACCTGAGTACCTGTTGCAGGTTTTTTACCTGTTCCTTTCTCGGTAATTACATACTCTAAACCTGAACTTGTTTTTGTTGCTTTTGCTTTTAAGGCAGCCAAAGAAGCTACTTTTTCTTTTTGAACTCCTGCATATTTGCTTCTTTCTTTTGCAATTTCAGAAAAATAATCATGAAATACTTTTACAGCATCAAACTTCTTTGCAGCTTCACCATTTCTGATAATAGTTACAGAAACAATACTATCATCCTGTTTTACCTGATTTACAACTTCTTGGCCTTTCTCCACTACATGACCAAAAATAGTGTGCTTTCCGTCTAACCATGGGGTTTCAACATGTGTAATAAAAAACTGACTGCTGTTTGTTGCAGGACCGTTGTTGGCCATTGCTAAAACACCGGCTTTGTCAAATTTTAAATCAGTAATTTCATCTTTAAATTTATATCCCGTATCTCCGGAACCTGTTCCTTCAGGATCTCCGGTCTGGATCATAAAGTTTTCAATAACCCTGTGGAATTTTAGTCCATCGAAAAAAGGTTTGTTTTTTAAATAATCTTTTGCTACAAATTCATTTTTCCCTTCAGCTAAGGTTACGAAATTAGCAACAGTAACAGGTGCTTTTT
>CBFGNY010000224.1:0-6528 GCA_965650235.1 uncultured Flavobacterium sp.
AGGTAACCCGTGTGGCACGTGAGGTAGGTACAGAAGGAAAACTGGGAGGTCAGGCAAATGTACCGGGAGTAGCCGGAACATGGAAAGATTTAACGGACTCGGTTAATCAAATGGCGGGTAACTTAACCACGCAGGTACGTAATATTGCCGAGGTAACGATTGCCGTAGCAAACGGGGATATGTCGAAAAAAATTACCGCCGACGTTCGTGGAGAGATCCTACAATTGAAAGAAACCGTAAATACAATGGTGGATCAGCTGCGTGCCTTTGCATCCGAGGTAACTCGTGTGGCGCGTGAGGTGGGTACCGACGGAAAACTAGGCGGACAAGCCTTCGTACCCGGAGTTGCAGGAACATGGAAAGATTTAACGGACTCGGTTAATCAAATGGCGGGTAACTTAACCGGGCAGGTACGTAATATTGCAGATGTTACAAAGGCGGTGGCCAATGGTGACCTTTCCAAACAGATTACGGTTGACGTAAAAGGAGAAATTCTAGACTTGAAAAATACCTTTAACACGATGGTGGAACAGCTGAATTCGTTTTCATCCGAGGTAACCCGTGTGGCGCGTGAAGTAGGTACCGAAGGAAAACTGGGAGGACAGTCTGAAGTAAAAGGGGTTGCGGGAACCTGGAAAGATTTAACGGATTCGGTTAACCTTATGGCATCAAACTTAACTTCCCAAGTACGTGGAATCGCTAAAGTCGTAACCTCTGTAGCAAAAGGAAACTTAAAACAAAAATTATCAATTGATGCCAAAGGGGAGGTGGCGCAATTAACAGATACAATCAACGAAATGATTGATACGCTGGCAACTTTCTCTGATCAGGTAACGACTGTGGCGCGTGAGGTTGGAGCTGAAGGAAAACTGGGCGGTCAGGCAAATGTACCGGGAGCTTCAGGAACATGGAAGAACCTGACAGAAAACGTAAACCAGCTGGCAGCGAATCTGACAACTCAGGTACGTGCGATTTCTGAAGTAGCATCAGCGGTAACGCAAGGGGATTTAACCAGAACTATTGGTGTTGAAGCAAAAGGTGAGGTAGAAGCACTAAAAGATACCATCAACCAGATGATTTCGAACCTGAAAGCAACAACATTACGAAATCAGGAACAGGACTGGCTGAAATCGAATTTAGCGAAATTTACCCAAATGCTTCAGGGACAAAAAGAACTGAATTCAGTTACCAAAAAAATCCTTTCGGAGTTGGCAACGGTCGTAACCGCACAACATGGACTTTTTTATATTTTACAGGAAGACGAGGAATTTATGGATTCTAAGTTAAACCTGATTGCATCCTACGCTTACATTAAACGAAAAAATTCGCCTACGCAATATGCCATGGGTGAAGGATTGATTGGTCAGGTTGCGGTCGAAAAAGAAAGAATTATTTTGAGTAATGTTCCTAAAGATTACATCAGAATAAACTCCGGACTTGGAGACGCAAAACCAAAAGACGTTATCATTTTACCGGTATTATTCGAAGGGCAGTTGAAAGCTGTTATCGAATTGGCATCGCTGGATACTTTTAGCGAAACGCACCTGGATTTCCTTGAAGGGCTTACAGAAAGTATAGGTATTGTATTGAATACAATCGAATCTAACTCAAGAACTGAAGAATTACTGGTACAATCACAATCATTGGCAAACGAGCTTAAAAGCCAGCAGGAAGTATTGAAAAACACCAACGAAGAACTGGAAGAAAAAGCTTTTTTATTAGCGAACCAAAAAGAAGAAGTAGAGCTTAAAAACCAGGAAGTTGAGGTTGCCAGAAAAGCATTGGAAGAAAAAGCAGATCAGTTAACGCTGACATCCAAATATAAATCGGAATTTTTGGCGAACATGTCCCACGAATTAAGGACACCGTTGAACAGTTTGCAAATTTTGGCAAATGAGTTAATTTCTAACAGAGACGGAAATCTTTCTGAAAAACAAATTCAGTTTGCTAAAACAATCAATTCCTGCGGAGATGACCTTATCCAGTTAATTAACGACATTCTGGATCTTTCTAAAATCGAATCAGGATATATTTCTGTCGATTACAATCCAATCAGTTTCGAAGACATCAGCCAGTTTGTAGCTTCTACCTTCAATCCGATTTCAGAAGCCAAACATCTTCGTTTTAATATAATAATGGATAAAAATCTTCCTGAAATAGTAGAGACAGATTCTCAGCGATTAAATCAGATTTTGAAAAATTTACTTTCTAACTCTTTTAAATTTACTGAAAAAGGAGAAGTAAAACTTAAAATATACAAAGCAAATAATAATTGGAAAACCACTAATTTGAGTCTTGAAAATGCAGAAGATGTGGTAGCATTTGAAATTTCAGATACAGGGATTGGTATTTCCAAAGAGAAGCAAAATATTATTTTTGAGGCTTTTCAGCAAGCAGAAGGTTCCACGAGCCGTAAATATGGAGGAACAGGTCTGGGATTATCGATAAGCCGCGGACTTTCAGATTTATTAGGAGGAAGCATTGAATTGGAAAGTGAAATAAATGTAGGAAGTAAATTTACCTTATTTCTTCCTTTAAAATATGTTCATATTGCTGATATTGAGGGCATTGTTGTAAAGGAAGAAACAGATGTAAAAGGCCGTCTTAAATCATTGCCGTCAGAAAAATTCAACAGATCAGATATTGATTTGTTTTTTGTAGATGAAGTCGGTGATGACAGAACGGATATTAAACCTGATGATAAAGTGCTTTTGATTGCTGAAGATAACTTGACTTTTGCTAAAATTATGCTGCAACAGGCACATATCAATGGCGTAAAAGCAATTGTTACTACAAAAGGAAATGATGTAGTCGATTTTATCAATCAATTTAACCCTCATGCTATTACAATGGATTTGAATATGCCGGATACCAGCGGCTGGAAAATCCTTGACAGATTAAAAACGGATTTTAATTTGCGTCACATTCCGGTTTATATTATTTCTGGCGAAGACGAGAGAAATAAAGGACTTAAACGTGGAGCCAGAAATTTTTTCCTGAAACCGGTAAAGAATGATTCTTTAAATTATTTATTCAATGATATTCATGATTTTAAAAATAAAAAGGTAAAAAACCTGTTGGTGGTTGATGATAATCAGACAGAATTAGACAGAATATTAAAAGCTGTTGATGGTGATGATATTACGGTTTTTTACGCTAAAACTGCTACTGAGGCGGTTGCACTTATTAGAGATCATTCATTTGACTGTATTATATTAGATTTAAAATTGCCAGACGCAGACGGACTGGACATTATTACCGACTTAGAGAATAATATAACAGGACAGGAAACTGCCATTATTATTCATTCTGCAGGTGATGTAACCAAGAAACAAAAAGCAAGACTCAACAGATTTGCCCATAGCATCATTATAAAAAGTGCATCGTCAATGGATGAATTAATCGATCAGACAGCTTTGTTTATGCACAGAGTTCATAAAGAATTGCCTGATGCTATGAGAGAAACCATAGAATCATTTTATTTGAAAGAAGATGTATTGCAAGGCAAAAAAGTGTTGCTTGTTGATGATGATGTACGGAATCTGTTTGCCCTGACTACAGCTTTAGAACGTTATAATTTAGATGTTATCAGTGCAGAAAGTGGTCAGGAAGCCATTGACATTCTTAATGAAGATGCTACTATTGATATTGTACTGATGGATATTATGATGCCCGAAATGGATGGTTATGAAACGATGAAACGAATTCGTAAAGATTCAAAACATAAAGATCTTACTATTATTGCAGTAACAGCCAAGGCCATGAAGGGAGACAGGCAGCGATGCATAGATTCCGGAGCTTCAGATTATATAACAAAACCTGTAAATGTCGAACAGCTCTCTTCCTTGATGCGTGTGTGGCTTAAATAAAAAAATATATCAATGCAAAATAGAATGGGAGACAACGCAATAAAAATCTTAATAGTCGATGACAAAAAAGAAAACCTTCTTTCTTTACAAGTCATCCTGGCTGATCGTGGTTATCAGTTTGTTGAAGCAGCATCAGGAAAAGATGCTTTACGGATTTTATTGAAAAACCAGGATTTTGCCATTATACTTATGGACGTGCAAATGCCGTTGATGGATGGTTTTGAAACTGCAGAATTAATTCGGCAAAGTGACAAACTCAAACATGTCCCTATTATCTTTTTGACAGCCAATATGAATGCGAATGAGTATATATTTAAAGGTTATCAGTCTGGTGCAGTTGATTATATGATTAAGCCGCTGTCTCCTGAAATACTCCAGGCAAAAGTCATGGTTTTTACTGAATTGTTCCGAAAAAACCAGGAGCTAAAAAAGAAAGAAGAGGAAACTAATGCCCTTAATGAAATCATTTTAAAGAAGAATGCCCAGCTTGCATCACAATATGAAGCTATAGCAAAACATGCTGAAGAGCTCAAAAAGAAAAACATGGAACTTGATGCTTTTACCTACATTTCAAGTCATGACCTTCAGGAACCGCTGAGAAAAATTCAAACTTTTGCAAACCTGATATTGTCCAATGAATATCCAAATTTATCAGAAGATGGTAAAGCTAAATTTGACAGGATACTTTATGCTTCAAACAGAATGCGTGAGCTGATAAATAGCCTTCTTACTTTTTCACGTGCAACTCTTGATGACAGAAAGTTCGAGACAGTAGATCTAAATGCTATTATTACGGATGTAAAAGCAGCCTTGTATGAAAATCTTCTGGAAAAAAATGCTGTCATTACCACTGATTTTCATGATAAGGTAAAAGTCATTCCATTTCAATTCGTTCAATTAATGGAAAACCTTATTCATAATGCAATTAAGTTTGCCCAATCTGAAGTTCCATTACAAATTACCGTCAAAAGCTGTTTTGTTGATGGATCTGATTTAAAAGATTTTGAGTTATCTCCAGAACGTAAATATTGCCACATTAGTTTTGGTGATAACGGAATTGGATTTGAGCAGGAGCACAACGAGAAAATATTTGGGGTTTTTCAAAAATTGCATGGTCGTGATTTGTATGAAGGAACTGGTATTGGACTTGCAATTGTAAAAAAAATAATCGAAAATCATGATGGTTTTATAAATGCTGTCGGAGAACCTATGAAAGGGGCTACGTTTAATATTTACATTCCTTATTGAATTTAGAGGTAGTATTGATTAAAATAAAAACAGACCCAAATAATAGGTCTGTTTTGTATTTAATTGACAAAAAATTAGTTGCTGGTAACGGAATAACTGTTGCAGGTAAAATTTAATCCGCCTCCGTTTGTACCGTAAGACGAGGTAATTTCAAATCCAAATTGTACATTCCCAACAGTAATGTTGCCAAACCATCCTTTGGATCTTACCCAGTTTAAAATGGCTTTGGCATCAATAGTACCGCTGTTTGTTTTTGATGTACGCACAAATGAATATACATTGTTTCCACCATTATGGCCTCTGTATACATTCCAGGTATGACCGCCAATACTTTGATTGGTATAAACAGCAATTGCAGCTCCGGTACCTGAATAATTGTATGAAATCGGTTTTACATTACCGGTATAGTTCATCCATAGCATTATTTCATGGTTGTTAGTGCTATCCCAGATGTCATAGGATGATACCCATGACCCACCGGCAGGAGTAGTAGCATTAAAACTGGTATTAAGGGTATTTACTGAACTAAGGACTTTACCAATATACTTAGTAGAATTTGGATAGGATTTAATACCGCCACTGTTAGGATGGTTTGCCCAAACTCCCCATTGACTGTAATTGTTTGCCCAAATAGACTGGCCGCCCGCACCAGCACCCCAGATGTTGTTGTATACGGTATAGCCTCCATTTGACCAATTGGCGTATTGAGCAGATGATGACCAGTTGGCCTTAACTTCTGGCTCGGTGTTGCTATCGGTTGCATCGCAACTGATGAACATAGCGCATAATGCAGCAAATAAAATTGTTTTTTTCATAAATAGTGGTTTTATAGTTAATAATAATGTTATTACTAAGATACTGATAATTAAATATTTATGTAAATAAATCTTAAATAAATTGTGATTTTTAAATTATTTTCATAAAAAAATAGCAATTACGTTTTAAATAGTAATATTTTTATTTAGTTATGGTTAAAATGACCATAATTAAAATAAAATTATTGTGAATTTCGTAATTTGAGAAAATACGAATAGATTAATTGGTTTATCCTAAAAAAAATATGATTTTGTATGTTCTTGAAAATCTGATGAATGAGGAATCTTTCAGGATGTTTTTAAGAAACTATACATTCAAGTTCTACATATCTCCAGATTTATAACTTTGAATTCATGCATGCTAAATATTACGTAAGCCCAAGTCTTGGATTTTTGTAATAATAGAAGTCAAATAATTAGCTTTTACGCTAATTGCAACATTTGATACCGTCTTTCGATACAAAGGAGCCTTATTTTATCATCGCTTCCGTCTACATTTGTTTAACAAGAAACTATTTAATAAACTACTAACCGATTTTTTAATTATGAGAAAAAAATTACTCGCAGTCTTTGGCTGTTTGTCGGGCCTTATTGGC
>CBFGNY010000225.1:0-6494 GCA_965650235.1 uncultured Flavobacterium sp.
TTAATGACGAAACAAAGATTATCTACGGTTAAAAAATAACGTTGATTATTAAACGCTCCTAAAGTCCAAGGAAACCCTTTAGCAACTAATTGATATAATAGGTTTAGATTCCCTTTATTTCCAGAACCATGAATCATGCAAGGTCTTAAAATGTAAACATGTTTTCCATTTGGTAATTTTTGATTTAGAATATACGTTTCAGCCTGATTTTTGGCAATTCCGTAATGAGTTTTAGGGTTGGGCTTACAATCTTCTGTTAAAACAGCATCAACACTATCTGCAACTGCTTTTACAGTGCTCATAAATATAAAAACACTGGCTTCTGATTGTAAAAAAGCTTCAAACAATTGTTTTGTTAGTTCAAAATTTGACTCGTAATACTCTTGTGGGACTGACACTTTTTTTAAGTCGTGTGCTTTACCAGCCAGATGAATTACAACATCGGTTTTTAAAGAAAGTTTTTGATCTTTTAGATAACGGATACTCAGTGATTCGATGACGTATGATGTTGATGTCTTCAAATAGGTTTTAAGATTCAAACCTACAAAACCTGTTGCTCCTGTAATAGTAATTTTCATGAATCAAATTGACATAATGCTTCTTTATTAATTTTATTTCTTTCGGAATCAAAAAACCAACCCCACTTGTTAAAGTATGTTATCGCTGATTGTATAAATATTTTAAAAAGCTTACCATTTTTATTTGCTCCAGAGTCATATCCATGAAAAACAGAAACTAACGGAAAGTACAATGTTTTATAATGTCTATGCACTCTACGTGATAAGTCCCAATCTTCAAAATACATAAAAAATTTATCATCAAAAATTCCGACCTCAAGAAACGTATTAACCCTCACAATTGTAAAACAACCTGAAAGTATTGGTGAATTGTAAATTTGTTTGTCAGCTACAGTTCTTAATTCATATTTATTAATAAAATTTTGATATTGTTTTGCTGGTCTCTTAAGTTTTCTCCATAATATACTAAGGGGGCTTGGTAATAATTTAGGTAAATTTTGAATCGTTCCGTCTAAATTCAGTACTTGTGGCATCATCATTCCTATTGTATCGTCAGCTTCCATAAAACTAACCATCGTAGAAATTATATCTTCTAAAAAATAAATATCAGGGTTAACAATAAAATGATATTTCGAACCTTTTTCTATAGCCTTTTTAATTGCTATATTGTGCGCAGCTCCAAAACCAGGGTTTGAAGGATTATGTATAAAGTCAATTCTATCATCATTTACCAATACTTTTAATTTATCGGTAATCGAATTATCAACTAAATACAATTTTATTTGTAAAGGTGTCTTAAAAATACTTTCAACAACTTTTAATAAATCTTCAGAATTAGTATTGTACAAAACAACAGAAAAAGTAATAAGCATGAAGAAATAAAATTATTTTTTATAAATATGCTTAGTTTCTACAATTCTTTTACCAGTAAATTTTCTAATTGTTTGCCGTAAAAATGCATCAACTCTTAAAAAAACATTCTTAATCGGCTCTTCAGGTCTCCCATAAAATGAAGTCACGTGAAAATATTCTGATGGCTCTGCTGGTCTTTTTGAAAAATAATAATTTGACACACAACATCTTTTCCCTTTTGCTGTAACCTTACTAACCGAATGTATAGATGTTTTATTTGTAATCATTAATGCTAAACGATTAAATTTTGCATGTATTACCCTTTGTGGCTTATCCATTCCACTATCCCAAAGTTCCAAATTTCCTCCATTATTAATATCCCATTCTGGAGTAACATAATATAATAAATTTAAAACTCTGTAATTCGCTCGATCATTGTCGTGAGAATTGTCGAGATGAGGATTTAGAAAATTACCTGTTGCCATCAAACTGATTCCACCAGCATATAAATGTTCATCGGGAATCATTTCTTTTAATCCAGTTATTTCTTCAACAACTTTAACAATTCTCATGTCTTGAAAAGCAAATACAGCTTCCTCTAAAATAGGATTGTACAAATCCATTTGAGCAGCAATCCTTTTATTCTCTCTTAATGACTTATGTAAAGCCATCTCTTCAGGAGAGGGATAACCTTCATAAATTTTTAAAGCGACATCCTTAGGTAAAAGATCATCAATTATACAAGAGTTAATCCTATCGTATTGATTAAACTCCTTCTTTAATTCTTCTTTTTTAGATATTAATTTCTCTAAAATTAAATCTGCCAAAACTTTTCTTGATAGTTCCATAATGTTGAACGTTAATAATTGACTGAAAACTTTTTACATTTATCCTCCAATATTTTTATAAAAATTTATTATATAAATACTAATTAATATATCTTTTATATTTTTCCCCTGTGTAAAATCAAACTTTAAATAAGCTATTGAATTAAAAAACAATAAACTGCAAGTAACTCTCTGCAGTTAATTATTTAAAAAATGAATAATCAAATTATAACTTAAAAACATTCTTCCTTTTATTTTTGTCCAGAATGGGGCA
This sequence comes from uncultured Flavobacterium sp., assembly GCA_965650235.1. Taxonomy (GTDB): domain Bacteria; phylum Bacteroidota; class Bacteroidia; order Flavobacteriales; family Flavobacteriaceae; genus Flavobacterium. The sequence continues at coordinate 2,472 of CBFGNY010000225.1, forward strand.
CTGCCACCTTTTGCACCTGTATCTGATGCATTTTTGAGATGTCTTCGATAATTTACCAATTTCTCTTTATTAAAATTTACTTTAAAATACATTTCACCAATTATTCCAATCCAACTATCGTGCATAGGTATGCCTTTAGGAAATGGGATAACTTTATTTTTAACTTCTTTACGAAAAGCCATACAGCATCCCATATAGCCGTTTTTTAAAATATTATGAATAATACCCTTTCGAGCTCCAATAAATTTAAAATAAGAATCCATCTTTATTTCCAATGAATCTGAATCAAATAATACACAATCGGAAACGACTAAATCATATCCTTTTTCAAAATCATTTAAACATATTTTCACTTTATCTTCTTTCCAAATATCATCTTGATCAGATAGAAAAATATAATCACCTGAAGCATTCGTAAGCGCATTTTCAAAATTCCGAATTAATCCTTTTCCCTTATTCAGCACGATTTTAATTCGTTTATCATTTATACTACGAATAAAATCAATAGTTTGATCAGTTGAATGGTCATCAGAAACAATCACTTCATCATTTACTTTCAATTGTGGTAAAATAGAGTTTAATTGCTCCACTATATATTTTTCTCCGTTATAAGTAGCTATGCAAACTGTTACCATAAAATTATTCTTCATATTTTTTTACTTTAAAAAACTGACATATCAAAAATTGTATTGATACAACTACAACTTTTTATTCATGTGTCCTTCTATGTTCTTCTAGTCTATCTTCACCATCACTACGCAAATCTAAAATTTTATATACCCAATAATTTTGATAGGGGTGATATGCTATTGTACTAGCTGAATTTAGGAAAAAGGGATAAGAATTTAGAAATAGAATCAACAAGAATGCTGAGAAAAAAACCTGACGATAGACGAAAGCTTTAAAACAAAAAATAATATTTGCTATTAAAAAAATTTCAGATATAAAAAAATAAAATCGTAAACGCTCCGATATTTCCGTAAACTCATATAGACAAAAATAGGTGAATAATTCGATTAATATTAAATTGTAAAAAATTGTAAAATATTTTATTTTTTCTCCTAAAACATCTTTGAATTTAATCGAAAAAAAAACTATAGTTGTAATTCTTACAAAATTAAAGACAGCATATAAATCCCATCCTCTTGTAATTGAAAATATTTCGTTTGTAGTATATGCATCTACTTTTTCCGCGAGTTTTGATGCAAAATTAAGTTGTAGCAGAAAATCTCCTAACAAGGCTCCCAACCACTTTATTTGAAACGTAAAAATTGCAACAGAAATAACGAATAATGATACAGTCATTTTTACCGAAATTTCTTTTCTAAGGACAAAATACAGTGGTAAAAGTAATGCCGAACTCCAGTGGATACTAACAGCACATAAAATTATTAAAGAAAAAATCCAAAATTTTTTCTGACCAATATATTTTAAAGAAAAAAGAAAAATTTGTAATGCTAAACATTGCCTAATTCCACTTAAGTCAAAAACAAAAAAATAAAAACAATAGTAAACAAGCAAACCCGTTAATACGTAATTAGAGTAATATCTTAAATTCTTTATGAGTAAAAATGTAGATACTAATGACATACAAAAAAAAACAACTTGAATACCTCCACCAACCATCTTTACAACAGAGTTGAAAAGATAATAACCTATGTCTAATGTTTCAAAAATTTCATCAAGTCTATTTTCTGAAAAAGCAGTATCAAGAGCGGGCAATTTATCAAAATTATAAGCATAAGCTCTCCAATCTACCCCTGTTTCGTATCGTAGTCCAGCAATAAAAACAAATAGTACACCTACAAAAACCTCTAATTTAATTAATATCTTTTTTGAGAGATTAATTATTTCTAAAAATGAAAAAAAAGTAAGTATTATAAAAATGTACAAATAAAGCATTAAATACTATTTTGAAGTCCAATGAGTACTTGTTTTCGCACTATTAATATAAAAAAGCTCTTCACTATTCAAATTATCAGAATCATTATACCAAGGCATGTGATAAGCATCATAAGGAGATTTAGAACGTAACATCAATAATCTACTGGCTCCCTTACTCATAAATGGTCTATATAAAGCAAATGTTGTGTCTACATTAGAAACATAATAGCCGTCTTTTGTTTCTTTTTGATAATATTGTTTTTCCCAATCAATTACTTCCGCTTTTTTACTAAAACAATCAGGTAAATCATCAATTTTCAAACTTAACCCAATCTTCATTATTGATTTTTCTTTTTTCATTTTAGACCAGAACACATCCAGAAAATCATCTGGACAGTTTATAGTTGGAACCACATCTGAATCAGTATAGACATAATAATCCTTAATAAATTCTTTGTAGATATCTGTTTTCCACAAGGATAAAAAGCCTACGTTCTCCTTTAATCTAAATATGGTGTAAGGACACTCTTTATAATAATCTAAAAGCGGCTGGTAATCTGAATTATTATCGATAATAAAAATGTTTTTATACCCTCTTATTTCTAAAGATTTTATTAAATCTTTTAAAAATGTTACCCTATTTCTGTTATTTATAATTATAGGAATATCTAAATGACTCTTAATTTTACTTTTGTAAAAATAATTCATCATTAAAATACGTAATTTCCAAAAAAAATAATAAAAAGGAATTAAAATTTCTTTCATAGGGAGATTAAAGTTTTGGTGCAAAAAAAAATTTTAATAAATTTTATAAATACTCAGTATATCGTTTTCATACTGCATTTTTACAATTAAATAATCTAAGTGTTTTATATCTTTAAAAAATATTTGAAAAAAAAATATAATCTTTATCTTTCATAGTGCTTTTTTGAAATTGAAATAGCATCAACAATATTTTCTACATTATAGAATGAGACACTAGGATGTTGTTTATCATTGATGGTTGTGGAAATTTTTTTTATAAAAATTTTTAAAAAATTCACAACTAAAGCGGGATAAAATACTAATATATTAATATTATGCTCTTTCTTGTAAACTAAGGTTTGTTTAATGACAAATGATCCAATAAATTTTTTGTTGTTGATATAACCTTGTATCAACATACGATATAAATTAAAATGAGTATTTAGCATTAGAGCTTTACCCATTTCCTCCAATGCTTTTATACCGCTTTCTGCCCAAATTGTGTTAACACTATAATATCGCGGAACTTTATTACTCCATACATACTTACCTCTATTCCTAAGATGAGGCATAGATTCTAACGTACCTGAGTGATCACCCCTAATGTTTTCGGCACTAGTACTGGAAGGACAAACTCCTGCAATTGTAAACGGCTCATCCAATTGGAAATGATTTTTAGCAAGAAGCCCTACAGCTAAAGCAGAATATATGTCTGGACTTAATCCACCATAAAAATGTCCTGTTATTTCTTTAATTTCAAGCATAAGCGATCTCTTAACAATACCGTGGTATGTTTTTGGTAATTTGTAAAGAAGATATTGCTGTAAACCATTCTTTAGGAGAGTCTTTATTTCGTCCCCAACATCAACTTTTTCTTTATAACCAGTACTTCTAGGCAATTCTAAATAACCATTAGGATATATATCTCGTGCTTTTGGCCAATAATAACTAATAGTTCTATTCGAACACACAGAATCAACTTTATTATCTCTAGCCCATCTTGCAACTGTAATAATCGATTCTAATACACTATCATCATCTCCAATCATACAAATATAATCACCTGTTGCCAAGGACATACAATTATTGAAATTACCAATAGAACTGGTGGGTGAATCATAGTGTCGATAGACGAGTCTTTTATCATCAATGGTAGCTACAAAATCTTTAACTAACTTAGATTCACTATTGTCCGCTATAGCTAATTGAATTTCGACTGAATCTAATGCTAATATTGATTTTATACTTTCAATACAGTAATATTCTCTATTTCGAGTAGCAATAATTATAGACAATAAAGGAGAGTTTAAATTTTCCATTAATTTGATGAACTATTGAATCTGAAATTTATTAATTTATCCTGAGAATTCATTTTATTATAAACTAATACATTTA
>CBFGNY010000226.1:0-6492 GCA_965650235.1 uncultured Flavobacterium sp.
GTTATAGGCACTTCTTTAACTTCGAGTTTTAGAATGTCGCGGTAAAAAGCCACCGTTTCATCATATTTATGTTTAGGCAGCTTGATTGCAATATTAATTCCTGCTTCAAATTTTGGTTCCATAATTATATTGATTTTAATGTTTTATTGGTCTCAGATATGGTTTAAAACTATGTACTTTAGTGAATTTTGCTTTAGCTTTTAAAGATATTTTAACCACAAATTACACAAATTTACACAAATTAAATTAGCGCTAATTTGTGTAATTTGTGGTTAACAAATAAGTGCTACTGCTTGCAGACTTTCAGTCTGCCAATATAATCCTATGGACTTTCAGTCAATAGTGGTTTAGTTTTAAGTGCCCGAAGGCTTGTCCAGTTTTTGTTGTATCGTAGCAGCGGAAATACCATGTAAAAACACCGAAAGTACAATTACAACTGTAGAAACCTGAATCAGTTCGTATGAATTTGGAAAGTCAGCTTTCTCAAACGCATACATCAGGTAAAATATTGAGCCAACACCGCGGATGCCATAAAATGATAATGCAAATTTTTCAAATGCTGACAAGTCTGTGCGATATAATGCTATCCATCCTGTAACGGGCCTGATGACAAACAGCACAATCAGCGCTGTAGCGATAATCATAAAATCGAGTAACTGGTCTATCGAGGCATAAACATATACGCCAACAAAAACAAATAAGAAAGCAACAAAAATCCGTTCTATTTCTTCTGTAAAATCATGCAGCGTGTCCATATGTTTTACCTTGTCCTCGCTGTTGCTGAAAGCACAAGCCGCAATAAAAACCGCAATGAATCCGTAACCGCCCAATAGCTCTGTTAATCCGTAAGGCAATAGTGTAAGGGCAAGAGAAAGAATACCCCGGCTTATGGCGGAGTGGTGGCTCTCAGACGTAATATTAAATATCAGCTTGTACAAAATCCATCCGGCAAATAATCCTATTACTATGCCAACAGCAATTTTATAAAGCACATCCACATAAAACCATTCGCCAATCCATTGGCTGTAATCCAGACCTTTGGAAGCAAGAAAGATTGCGAAATAAGTAAAAGGAAAGGCCAGCCCATCATTTAATCCTGCTTCTGAGGTCAGTCCAAGACGAATCTTCGAGAGGTCTTTTTTGCTTGGCCGGCTCGTTTGCAGTTCTGATGCAAGCACAGGGTCGGTAGGGGAGATTAAAGCACCAAAAAGTACTGCAGCAGCAGGTGCTAGACCAAGCAGCCACCATCCTGTATAAGCAGCACCAATGATGGTTAGCGGCATTGTAATCAACAGCAATCGGAAAGAATATTTCCAGGTCTGCCACGAAAATGGATTTTTTATTTTCAATCCTGCATTTGTCAATGCGATAATTACAACAAATTCAGAAACACGTCTTATGATGTTAGAATGCTGCATTACGTCAAAATCTGTATATTTCCTTCCTGCAAAAGCAATGACAATACCTATAAAAAGGTAAATAATGGGCGGTGTCAGGTGTTTTTTTTCAAAAACATTCGGAATGATAGCAGCGAGAAGCGTAATGATTCCGCCGGCTAAAAGATAATAGTTATAAGGTTCAGAGTTAAATAGTTCCATCAATATAGGATTACAAGTTAAGTATTGCCGGAAGTAACACGCTATTTAAGATACTTTGACATTTATACCGACCCGACTTATATAAAAATAATCAACTTTTAGTTCATAATTGTCCCGTAAAGCTTATTTTCTAGATTTTCTTCTTTTATTTTTTTAGAAATTTCTACTGCGTTAAGTTTATTAGATGCGTATCTGGTTACAACCAATTAAGCTTAATAGTTTCAGATATGCTAAAAGCAAGTATTCTTTTTGCTTCCCTAAAGGCTGGCGCAAGCGTCCCGCTTGTGATCACAAGTGATGTCATCAATTACAAAACAATAAAATTTGTTTAGATAAAACTTATTTTAGGACGAGACATTTTGCGGAGAACGTTGTTAGTTTACTCTTCTTTCAACTCGTACTTTTTGATAAGGTCATAATCATAAGGAATGTTCATTGATAAGTCTTTAGCTTGCCAAAAATCGCCCTCTGAGGCTTGGTAGAAGTCGTATGCATTTTCCATGAAGTTTTTTCCCATTGGCGCTTCCTGCCAATCTTTTGTATCTCTATTGTAAAGCAAAATCATACAGCTAATGCAACTGGAATTACCATCTTTATTGGGATTTGTATAACACTTGCCAATTTTTATATTTAGTTTTTGATTTATGATTACATCAGTTAATTGACCATTTGTAAATTGAACTAAGGCAGTTTGAGCCTCATAATCGTCTGGTGCACTTTTGGCAACAACCAGATTTTCGAAATGAGCATTTTTTATTCTTAGCTTTTCGGCTTCTTTTTCACTTTCTTCAAACAGACCTATGTTCATCGGATGTAAACGAGCTTGAGGCGTAGCAGCTTCAGAGGTTGGAATGTCCATAGAATTATCTACTTTGCTCTCTTTTAATGATGCTTCAAACTCTTCGTAGTTTTTCCAGTCTTCTTTATCGTATGTAATATATTGTTCAATCTTGTAAAATATTGTCTCTCTAGGGTTTAGCCAGATAAAATTACTTGCCACTAAAAAAGCGGAAAGTAATACGAAAATGATAAGTGCTATTTTTATTGTTTTGTTTTTTTTCATGATAATTTTTGAAACTGTTTACGATTAAGGATTAATTAGGTTGTTTTTCTTGTAAATATAATAAAGCTGCATGATTTTTGTAGCTTAATTTTTAATAATTCGCGTTATGTCCATATGTGTTTGAGGATTTCTTTTGCTGTTTCAAGTCTCCCGACTTCGTACTCATAGCTATATATGTTTGATAAATAAAATATTGAGGTAGCATCTTTATTATTGGAACGTTTACGAAGTCGGGAGACTTGGCACAGCAGGTTATTAGATGAATTGCATAAGCTTCATTTGCAGGTATAACACCAAATAAGTATTACTGCTGCGCAAATGTCTCTGATTTTGCGCTATTTTATTTAACTTTTTTGAAAAAAAGAAACGTCTCAAAGTCTCTGACTTTTGCACTAATTATTTATAAAAGTAATTATTAAAGTGATTATTAAAAAGTCTGAGACTTTTATGAGATTTGTAGTTTTTATAGGCGTAAAAAAATACGCAAAGTCAGAGACATTTCCGTAGCGTTAACTAAGAACACTTTGTAGAGCGGGGTTTCATTTTCACAGCACTGGTCATATTGATATACGATTCCGTTTTCTTCTCTAAGATATAATAAATCGGTACTGCCTTTGTTCCATTGTTGTTTGAAAGCCGTATATGTTTTTTTATTATTTTTTCTTTACACTTATATTCACTAACTTTATAAACCTTTAAGCAAAATATAATAATGAACATTTCAAATTTTTATTTAAAAAATAATCGCTTGATACGCCTTATGCGTACATTGTTGTATTTGCACGACGACACTTTCTTAAAAAGTTCAAAAGAGTTTATTTATTAAGCCCTGTCATAACTCTGGACAGGGATCATTTAGCTTATACAGCTCATTTATTAACATCTATTTTAAGAATTATGATATCATTGAATCTGAAGTACAAGCTTCAGGATATTCAATGAAGAGTTTTATATCATTCTTTTTAAAAATAGACTAAAAGAAAAATTATGTCACAAAATATCATTTTAACAACAGGATTATATGATTTAATTAAAGATCATGTTCGAAGAAAGAAGGTAACAGCAAAAGAAGAAGAATTATTATACGCTGAGCTTAAGAAGTCATCACAAGTGTTAAGACGTGATTTACCGGCTGATGTTGTTTCCATAAACCGCAAAGTAACCTATAGAGATTATTCAAACAACGAAGAAAAAACCGTGATGTTTGTTGCGCCAAATAAATCTAAACCAAACAAAAACAAAATTTCAATCCTTTCTGATGAAGGTATTGCAATGGTTGGATATAAAGTAGGAAATCTTATAGAATGGCCTTCCAGAAAAGGAGATTTAAAACTAGAAATACTGAAAGTAGAAGAAATAGAACTTGTCTAGTAACATTTATAATTGAAAACATCCCGTTTTACGGGATGTTTTTATATAGCAGTTGCAGATTGAGTTTAACTTCTTAATTAAATCGGTGTAAAAAAAACTACTAGCCGTAGGTTGCCTTAAATTTTCATTGTAAATGTATATACAAAATTAGGGCCGTCCCGTGGCTTTGATTTACGGTAAAGGTATTGGTAATTGATGTTGAGGACTTCCATCTTCGGCACTTGTCTCGAATAAGATTAGAGTTAAAGTTGTCTCCCTATTGGATTTTAAAACTTCAAACGAGAAATCAAATTTCCCCCATGCTGGTGCACCTGCGTCTGTCTGTTCAAAGCCACTCTTTAATTCATTATGCCCATCTTCAACTATCCAGCTAAAATTTGCCTCAAATATTTGAGCTTCTCCTTTTACCATATATTTATTTGCATCTATTTTTTCTACGGTGACTTCCCTAAAACGTTCATTAGAATATCTTTTATCCGTAATTGTATCAGGTAAACTAGTATTTACGGTGTCTTTATCCGGAAATTTGTCCTTTATTTGTGGTATCTTTTTACTTTCTTTATTACAAGAAACAAACAATATAATCAAAAACATAATTATCCATTTCATAGTTATTTCTTTGTGGTTGTTTTTATGCATAGTGATTTTAAATTAGTTAATGTTAGGCGCTTGGCCAAGTTGGCAGTTATCTGCTTTTTATTACTTGTGATTCTTTTTCATAAAAATAACTAATTTACCTTAATCATTGTCAGAGACGTTTGCTTAGTTTTTCATAAGGAAGACTTCGGAGAGCAGGGATTATTAGATGAGTTACATAAGCTCCATTTGCAGGTATAACACAAAAATAAGTCTTATTGCTGTGCAAATGTCTCTGACTTTTGCACTAATTATATTTATAAAAGTAATTATTAAAGTGATTCGTAAAAAGTCTGAGACTTTTATGAGATTTGTAGTTTTTATAGGCGTAAAAAAATACGCAAAGTCTAGAGACATTTGCGCAGCGTTAACTAAGAACACTTCGTAGAGCGAGGGGCACTTCGAAGAGCAGGATGATTATTCAATATAGTTAGAGATTCTTATTTTTAAATATTCTAATTCATTTACATTAAAATCCTTAGAGAGCTTGTAAGTGAAAGATTCAAGTGTCATTTGGTATATCAGCTTGATTTTTTCTAATTTAGATTTAATCATATTTAGCAAAAATTTTCCAGGAATATTTACTAATGCATTTTCTAATGTATGAAAGAAGTTAATGATTTTTTGAATTTCAGTATCTAAAGTCATATCATTGTTAAATATAATTATTTGCTGATTAATGTGATCGTAATACTCAATTATTAGATTATTTCTATATGTTGGAATCGATTGCGATAAATCAAATTCTCTTGTGGGTTCAATACATAAATGTTTTATACCTAATGAATGTATTTGATTAATTAAAAAGCAACAAGATAATTTTTCTAAATGAACTTTAGTCTCTTGTAATAAATCATCATAATTAAATAGTAAATCTATATCTGAATCTTTTAATTTTGCATTCTTCTCCCTTATTAATTCGTAAATGGCAATTTTAGAAATTAGATGATTTTCTATTGAATATTTATCGAGATAAAACAAATTATTATTACTCTCTTTAATTCCAAGTATTTCATCGAAATCTAAATCAACAATATAAACTTTACATTTGTTATCAATATTTAGTTTTGATGAATCAATAACATTTTTTTTTCCATTTAAGGGGAAGATCTTTTCAAATTTAATATCTGGAAATAATTCTTTTAAAATATTAAAATAAAAATGTTCTTGTTCGAAATCTTCAACATAAAATTCAATTTCATTGAACTGTTTATAGAATATGTCTTGACCAGCAAGAAATGAATCTGTTAATTCAGGGAATCCTTCTTCCATTTAATTGTTATAAGGTAATAATAATTTTGTTTTATTTTTTTTCTTATTTGCTAAAATTGGAGAATGAGTAGCAAGAATTAGCTGTGTTGATATAGGAGTAATTTTTTCTAATTGTGAAAGAAAGTCCTCTTGCCATTTGATATGTAATGATAGTTCAGGTTCATCAATGATAAAAATTCTACCATCTTGGCTATTAAACGCAATATAAGAGAATAAGATTAAAATTTGCTGTTCACCTGAAGACAGGAAATTAATGTCCTTATATTCAGTAATATATTTTTCGTTTTTATCTAATGTATTAAATGTTATTTCAGAAGTTTCTTCATTAAATAAGATTTTTTTTGCTGAATCTTTTAAAAAATAATTTAGAGTTGTCGTGAAATTACTAATTTGCTCTAATGCTTTTGAAGATTCTAATTCAAATTTTTCAAATTCCTTTAGCAATTTATTAACTTTTACAAATTGGCTTGCATTAAGTCCATAAAGTAATTTTATAGTTTCATCGGAAGGTTCTAATTGATATTTTTGTGTTATTTCTTTTAATTGAAAAAA
>CBFGNY010000227.1:0-6455 GCA_965650235.1 uncultured Flavobacterium sp.
TCTTATCCGGAAACCAATTTACTTCTGGGGAATTAAATTTCAATAATGCCGCTGCGTTAAATCTGCTAATAGCCGAAAATTCCATTACGAAAATCATTGATAATGAAAATACCGAATTCGTTTTTGACTGTTTTGAAAATAAGACTTTAGCAAAATTAAGTCTGTATAAATCAACCGAAAACACCTTTTTTTCAATTCTCAATCAAGATTTAAACTGTCCGGATTTTTCATTTGAAAATCTGGAAGACTCTGATATTTCGGCTATAGAAATAAGTTTGCAGAATTTTGATGCCATCATTATTTCCTTGTTTGTTCCAAAAGCCAAACCCATGAACAATTTCGAAATAGACGAAGAAGTTTTGGCATTGCTTTCGAATTTACTGGAAACTAAAGAATGTATCGTTTATGTTTTCGGAAATCCCTATGTTTTACCTATCATTCCAAATTTAAAAAATGCGTTTGGTTTGGTTCAGGTGTATCAGGATTTCGAGGAATTTCAAAAAACAGCAGGTACTCAGCTTTTAGAAAATTTAGATTGTAACGGGACTTTACCTGTAAATATTGAACTTAATTAAGATATATAAACACGATCAACTTATTACAAATCACAAAATACAAGCGAATTCTGTTAGAATAAAAGCAAAAAGTAGCCAGAAATTCATTTGACTACTTTACTCTTTATTAGCTAAAAATAACACCGTATAATCTTTCGAAAAATTACTTGGATTTTTTTAGACGGCCATTCCAGCTTTCAATTTCTGAATAATTTCTAAATATCTATTTTCAAAAACAGATTGTTCTACAGGAACAACAACCGATTGAAACAGTTGCATCAAATTCTCAGAATGGTTGGCTACTTTTTGTGTTTGAATATTAAACTGAATAAACTTTATCCATAAGATCGCCTTTAATTCTGTTTCGTTTTCATTCCACATTTTCATTTCAACTACTAAAAAAGTATCGCTATATTGAATCAATTGTGATTCAATCAATACCGTCTCCATTGTAAAAGCAGGTCTTATATAACTTATCTGATTTGATGCAACGACCCAACTAAGTCCTGTGTCTTTTAGATATTTAAATATATCCAAATCATAATATTCTGCAATTTGATCCTCTCGGGTATTGATAAAATATTCCAAATATTTTGAATTATTCAAATGATTAAAAGGGTCGCAATCCTGAAATCTAATTTTTCTTTTTGTTCTTAATACTTTTTCCATTATTTAAATATTGTTTCAAATACCAATCGGTATTTGAAGGGTTAAAAAATTTTACTTTACGATACTCTTTATTATTGTTTCATCAATCAAATCCATAGAGCTGTTTATATAGGTCTTATCATTATGGGTAAATGCCAAAAGCGAACTCCCTTCAATTAATGATAATATTATTTGCGCATATTTAACTGGATCTATGCTACTTTTAATCTCATCATTGGTGATGCCTTCGCTAATAATATTAGTTAGTCCTGCAATAAATTTACCTGATAATTTTTGAGCTGCCTCAAATAAAACTGGATTAATAAATTTTGCATCAACTCCTACCCTCAACATGGGACAACCGCCTCTATCATTAACTAAATCATAATAACTTCGCTGATAATTTGTTATGCTATATAACTTATTGATACTTCCTTCCTGAGTAGCAACTAATTTGAATAAAGGTGTTATTGCTAAATTTATATTTAGCTGAAATGACTGGAGAGCCAAGTCTTCTTTATTAGCAAAGTTGCAATATATTGCACCTTTTGTAAGCCCTGTTGCATTAGTTATATCTCTCAGACTCGTTCCAACATATCCCTGCTTGTTGAAAATTGGTGCAACTTTATCTAATATAAATTCTGATGTATCCATGATTATGGCTTGAAATTAAAATATAATACAAATATAACTTAAATACCAATCGGTATGAAGCAATCTTTCTATTTTTTTAATTTGAATTATTTAAAAGCAAGATTTGTGTTTCATCCAAATATAAATCTCAACTTCAATAAGTTACAAAAAAATTATTTACACCCATAACTAAATACTATCAGTTGATAAATATTAATAATTACATCTTATTGTAACTAACATTGCTTATACCCTACTTTTGCACCAGAAATAAATTTTAACTTTAAAACGAAAAATATGTCTTTAGTAGGAAAAAAATTCCCAAGTCTTGCAGTAGATGCTATCTCAGAAATGGGTGATAACTTGAAAATCAACATTTTTGAAGAAGCAGTAAACAACAACAAAAAAGTACTATTGTTTTGGTACCCAAAAGATTTTACTTTTGTATGTCCAACTGAATTACACGCTTTCCAAGCTGCATTACCAGAATTTGAAAAAAGAAATACTATCGTAATCGGAGCTTCTTGCGACACTAACGAAGTACACTTTGCATGGTTAAACACTCCAAAAAATAATGGTGGAATCGAAGGTGTAACTTACCCAATCTTAGCAGATACAAACCGTAACTTAGCTAATATTTTAGGTATCCTTGATATCGAATCTACAAGCTACAGCGAAGAAACTGATTCAGTAATCGTTGAAGGTTCAAACGTAACTTACAGAGCTACTTATTTAATTGACGAAACTGGAAAAATCTTCCACGAAAGTGTTAACGATATGCCATTAGGCCGTAACGTAAATGAGTACTTACGTATGGTTGATGCTTACACACACATTCAAACTAAAGGTGAAGTGTGTCCTGCAAACTGGGAAGCTGGAAAAGAAGCGATGTCTGCAGACAGAGTTAGTACAGCTGAGTATTTGAGCGCAAACTAATTTTTTATAAAGGTACAAAGGTTCATAGGTACAGAGTTGCAAAGTTTTTTGCTGCTCTATTTACAAAGTCAACAACTTTGTCCCTTTGAACCTTTGCCACTTTGAACCTCTTAAAACAAAAACAAATGTTAATCGACTTAAACGAAGATACGTTAGCAGATTTAGTTGCTAAAAACGAAAAAGTAGTAGTACAATATTCAGCTTCATGGTGTGGAAATTGCCGTATTATGAAACCAAAATTCAAAAAATTAGCCACAGAAAACGAAGCTATCACTTTTGTTTTGGTTGATGCTGAGAATTCTCCTGAATCAAGAAAATTAGCCAATGTAAGCAACCTGCCTACTTTCGCTACTTTCGTAAACGGAAAATTGGTTGGTGAAACACAAACCAACAAACAAGAAGTTTTAATCGACCTGGTAAACGCTATCGCGTAAATCAATCGTTAGATTTTTAGACTGTTAGATTTTTCGAATCTTATCTAAAAATCGAATCATCCAGTAATCTAAAAATCTAAAAAATGAAATTACCCGTAATAAAGCAATTGACCCAATTCATCGAAGAAAACGATCAGGATTATATCATAGAAACGATTGAAGTTCTGGAAGCTATGACTGAGATTCCTTCTCTAAAAGACGAAGAGTTAGATGTAATTGGCGAGTTGATTTCAAACATGTACGGTGCGCTTGAAGTACACAAAATGGTAGTTCAGGGCACAGATAAAAAAGAAGCTTTAAACGCGTTCATGAAACGTGTTTTAGGTTCCATCGATAAATAATCGGCACTTTCAAAAAAACAAAAACAACTGAAGAAGCGTTTCTAAATTAAGAGACGCTTTTTTTATGCATTAAAATTACCGTTTGGGCGAGCCACCATTAGAAAAAGGGGCTATTTCGTTTTGTCTTTATTTGCCCCTTTCTCTAATGCTGTCGGGCTGTCCGCGCTACTTCGGTAGCCTGCTTCCATCCCTCTCGCGGAAGAAATGGAACATAGAGTAAAAGAATAGAGAAAAGACACAATTAAATTCTTTGCGAGGAACGAAGCAATCACACTAATAAAAGCAAATTCTGAAAAGCATAAAATAGACAAACTACATGAGATTGCTTCGTTCCTCGCAAAGACAAATTCACGCCTTAATCTATACTTAAACCCGTAACAAATACTTTTAGATTCAAATATTAATCCTTACTTTTGAGCCTCATTAATTTAAACAAAAAACATGGCTTCAATAACTTTAGGAGGAAATCCTATTCATACTTCAGGAGAATTACCAACAATTGGTTCACAATTAGCTGATTTCAAATTAGTACAAAACGATTTATCAGTAGCTTCATTAAGCAACTTCGCCGGTAAAAAAATAGTTTTAAACATTTTCCCAAGTATCGATACAGGAACTTGTGCAGCTTCTGTTAGAAAATTCAACGAAAGTGCCAGTAACTTAGAAAACACAACCGTTTTATGTATCTCAAGAGATTTACCATTTGCACAAAAACGTTTTTGTGGAGCTGAAGGTTTAGAAAATGTAGTAAACTTGTCAGATTTTCAGGCAGGAGATTTTGGTAAAGCAAATGGTTTAGAAATCGTTGACGGACCATTAGCAGGTTTACATTCAAGAGCAATCATTGTCGTTGATGCAGACGGAAAAGTGGTACACACAGAACAAGTTGCTGAGATTGCAAACGAACCAAATTACGAAGCGGCTTTAGCAGCACTATAATACCAGTAAATGGAATTTCAAAAAGATAATACTTTTATAACTGGCCGTTTAAAAAGCACAACTTATGCTTTTAAAGGAGCGGTAAAATTGATCAAAACAGAACACAGCGTTATGGTTCAATTCTCCTTGGGAATTATCATGATAATAGCCGGGTTCTATTTCCATATTTCTCAAATCGAATGGCTATGTCAGACATTAGCCATCGGTTTGGTTTTAAGTGTAGAAGGATTGAATACGGCAGTTGAAAAAATTGCCGATTTCATTCATCCTGATTACAGCAAACGAATCGGATTTATTAAAGATATTGCTGCCGGAGCAGTATTTTTTGCCGCAATGACAGCAATAGCAATAGGCTTGATTATTTATATACCAAAATTTATATAGGCAAAACAGGATACGCAAGAATGGCAAAAACAACCAAAAAAGAAACTACAGACAAAAAAAACGAACCAAAAGCGGATACTAAAAGGTCCTTGAAGTTATCCAAACAACAAAAATTTGTTTTAGGCTGCCTTTTGGTACTATTTTCAATTGCATTATTAGTTGCATTCATTTCTTTTTATATCAACGGTCAATGGCAAACAGACCAAAGTGCTGTTAGTCATTTAGAAGACCGTACTGAAGTTGTGCAAAATTGGCTCGGAAAATTCGGGGCTTATCTTGCAGACTTAATTGTATATAAAGGTTTTGGTATTGCTTCATTCATTTTTGTGCGTTTGTTTTTCCTCACCGGATTATTTTTGGCTTTGGAGATGTCAACAAAAAAACTAAAAAGCACATGGTTCTGGGATTTATTTGCAATCATAATTGTTTCTGTTCTATTTGGCTTTTTTGCTACATCAGCACCCGAACTAGGCGGTACAATTGGATATGAACTTAACTTATTTTTACAGGATTACATTGGCAAAACAGGAACTTTACTAACACTCCTTTTTGGATTAATCGTGTATCTGATTTTCAAAATCAAAGTTTCTCCGGAGAAAATTCAGTCTTATTTCGATTCCACTAAAAATGAATTAAAATCGGAATTAAAATCCATAAAAACACATCAAGAGCCTGAAAGTGCTTATAATTTAGAAGAATTTGCTATTGAGGAAGAGGAGCCTGAATTAGACAATATCCATCTAAAAACCGAAGACACAAAATTCGAAATCAACAAAGAAGCTTTAAAACCTACTATTTCGAATGCATCAGAAATTGATTTGAATCCGGTTTTAAAACCTGTTCAAATGAATATAAATCCGATAACAGAAACTATTATTCACAGTGAAGAATTAGTTATCGAGAAACCGGAAGAAGAAGATATTATCGAAGAAAATCTGGCATCGCGTTTGGTCGCGGACTTCGGATTATTTGATCCCACTTTGGATTTATCCAATTATAAATTCCCAACAATAGATTTATTAAAAGAATATTCGACTGGCGGAATTACAATTAATCAGGAAGAATTAGAAGAAAATAAAAACCGAATTGTAGATACACTTCGTAACTACAAAATCGAAATTGCGCAAATTAAAGCAACTGTTGGTCCATCGGTAACTTTATATGAAATTGTACCGGAAGCCGGAATCAGAATCTCCAAAATTAAGAGTTTAGAAGATGATATTGCGTTGTCATTATCCGCTTTAGGAATTCGTATTATTGCTCCAATTCCAGGAAAAGGAACAATTGGTATCGAAGTTCCGAACAAGAATCCGACAATGGTTTCTATGAAAAGCGTTATTGGGTCAGCTAAGTTTCAGGAAGCTGAAATGGAATTGCCAATTGCTTTAGGTAAAACAATTTCGAACGAAACTTTCGTTGTTGATTTAGCCAAAATGCCTCACTTACTAATGGCAGGTGCTACTGGACAAGGAAAATCAGTTGGTTTGAATGCTGTTTTAACTTCTTTATTGTACAAAAAACATCCGGCCGAGGTGAAATTTGTTTTGGTGGATCCGAAAAAAGTTGAGCTTACACTTTTCAATAAA
>CBFGNY010000228.1:0-6359 GCA_965650235.1 uncultured Flavobacterium sp.
GGGTTTTTTGCGATTTTGGATGATATAAGCGCTTTAATGGATGATGTGGCTTCAACACCAATTATCTTACCTGCAAAAGGATATTATGTTATAAAAGTAAATCCAAACACATTGAAATATACAGCAACTCAATACACGCCATCCAGCAAAGTTTGGGCAGATATTGCCAACGGACTATGGCATGATGTAGAGGCGCAAAGAAAACCGTTCGTGAGTGTTTGTGGAGGCGGAATCCAGGGGGCTACATGGGATACCTGGGATGCATGGGTTCAGACAGGACTGCATCTGGCAAACAATCCAAACAACCCTTATCAATTAGTTGGAGAATATACATTGACAGGAACTATGGAAGCTACCTTTACTGGTCAATGGTGGAGCCCGTCATGGAGATTAATTAAAAATGGTATTGCTACAATGTCGCCAGGAGAAAACGGCAATGCTAAATATCCGGCTGCTCCCGGAGTTTACAAAGTAGTTCTTGATACCGAGTTAGAAAGAGCTTTTATAACAAAAAAATAGTTTGTTATAGTATTGTTATAACATTAATAAATAAAATAGCTAAATATGAAATTTAAATATATATGGTTTTTTATTGTCTTATTATGCAGTGCTGCATCATTTGGGCAAATAACGATCAAAGGAACCGTGAAGGATAAAGCCAATGTGCCAATTCCGGGGGTTAATGTAATTGTTAAAGGAACTTCTAACTCAACAGCATCTGATTTTGACGGAAAGTTTTCGCTTTCTGTTCCTAATAAAAATGCTAAGATTGAATTTTCTTTTATCGGTTTTACAACCAAACAGGTAGATGCCGGAGATAAAACAACTCTCGATGTCATCATGGAGGAATCCAGCCAGATTTTGGATGAGATAGTAGTAGTAGGTTATGCTTCTGTTAAAAAGAGTGATGTAACCAGTTCTATTTCTTCAGTAAAAGGAAAAGAACTTCAAACGATGACCGTTGGTAACGTGACTGAATCTTTACAGGGAAAAGTTGCCGGGGTTCAGGTTACAGGACAAGGTGGTCCGGGAGCACAACCCAGGGTTTTGATTCGTGGTATTTCTACCATAAATCTGAGTACAGATCCGCTTTATGTAGTTGATGGTATTCCGATGGGAACAAGTATTAACTTCTTGAGTAACAACGAAATTGAATCGATGGAAGTATTAAAAGATGCTTCTGCAAGTGCAATTTACGGGTCACGTGCATCAAATGGGGTTATCCTTATTACAACAAAAAAAGGGAAAGCCGGAAAAACGAGATTTAATTTTGATTTGAGTTCAGGTTTTCAAATGATGGACAATCCATATAATATGGCAGATGCTGAGGGTTATGCCACTATTATGAATAGAGCTTATAATAATTCTGGTTATGCAGATTATTTATCAAATCCATCGCAATACAGAGGAAAAACTACCGATTGGTGGGGTGCCGGAATTAAAAAAGCATCTCCTGTAACCAATGCTTCTTTAGGAGTTAGCGGTGGTTCTGATAAGCATACTTACGCTGTTAGCCTGAACTATTATGATTCAGAATCGATGTATGAAGTAGGAGGTTGGGAAAGAATTACAATGAGAATCAATAATGATTTTAAATTCTCTGATAAATTCTCTGCAGGAATAACTTTAAACCCACGTTACGAAACTTGGGGAGGACCAGGAAACTGGGCAGATTTTGATAAAATTGATCCAATAACGCCAATTTACAAACCTGCAGACCAATTAACAGGACTAGAAAACGAGTACAGTATTTTCGCACGTTCCCCATCGTACGTTTGGAATCCGGTTGCTGCCGTAAAAAGACACGATGATTATACAGATCAGTATAACTTAAATACAAATGGTTATTTGCAATATGTACCAATTAAAGGATTGGTTATTCGCACGCAGGCATCTATTGAAGTTGGAAATAAGGTGCAAAGTATATTTAAACCAGATTTCATTATTGATGCTGCTCACGAAAAAGCTGAAATTAATAGTGTAGAAAGAAGAGCGACTACAAATACAGACTGGACCTGGCAGACTACAGCTACTTATTCCAGAACATTTGCAGAGAAACATAATGCTTCTTTAATGGTTGGTAGTACGATGGAAGAGTATAATGGTAATGATGTTTGGGGTTATGGTGAAGGTATTCCTAACAACTCAAATTCTATGAGAGAAGTAAATGCGGCAACTAAAAACCGTGATAGCGAAGGTAACAGCTGGTCAAGTTCTGTGATGTCTTATATTTCACGTCTTTCTTATAATTATGACAGTAAATATTATTTTACTGGTACTTTCAGACGTGATGGTTCTTCTAAGTTTATGGCAAATAACAAATGGGCTAATTTTCCTTCAGCTTCTGTATCGTGGAGAATTTCGAATGAAGGTTTTATGGAATCTACAAGAGAGGTATTAAGCGATCTTAGATTTAGAGCTGGTTGGGGTAAAGTAGGGAATCAGGGTTTGCCAGATGCGGTTTATCAGTCAAAAATCAAGCAAGGTTTTTACGTTATAGGAGATAATATTGTAGACACAACGTATCCGGATACTATGGCTAACAAAGATATTAAGTGGGAAACAGTAGAAGATATCAATTTTGGACTTGATTTTGCATTGTGGAAAAACAAACTTTCAGGCTCATTAGAATATTATCAAAAGAAAACCAATGATATGATATTCAAAAAACAGTTTCCAACCTACAGCGGTTTTCCGGGATTCTCAACAATCTGGACAAACGTAGGTTCTATGCAATCGAGTGGTATTGACTTATTGATTTCTTATAAAGATAAAAAAGGGGATTTCTCTTATGGTGCAGATGTAACTTTTACGACTGTAAATGTAGAGATGATGTCTTTATCATCAGAAGGAGAAAAACTTTATGGAGCAGGAAACAGAACGTTGACAGTTAAAGGTGATGTGCCGGGATATTTTTACGGATATGTTGCAGATGGTCTGTTTCAAAATCAAACAGAACTTAATTCGCACACTGACGAACACGGAACGAAATTACAGCCATATGCACAAGCAGGTGATATTCGTTTCAAAGACGTAAACGGAGATGGAAAATTAGACGATCAAGACAGAACAAAAATTGGTTCTCCATGGGCTGATTATAATGTTGGTTTAAATTTAAGCTTCGCATACAAACAATTTGATTTGGTAGCTAATTTCTATTCAAGCATTGGAAACGATATCGTAAATCAGAACATTTCAGATTTATACAATGGTACAAGCTTAACAAATAAGGTAAGCGGACTAGATCAGATGGCATGGCATGGAGAAGGAACTTCAAATTATGTTCCTCGTTTGTCTAAAGATGACAATAACGAAAACTTCTCTAAATTTTCTTCTTTTTATGTGGAAGATGGTTCATTTGTACGAATGAAAAACTTACAGGTAGGATTTTCTTTCTACAATAAATTCGGATTAGATAAATTGAGATTATCATTGTCAGGCCAGAATTTATGGACATGGACAAACTATACAGGTGTTGATCCGGAAGTTGCAGGAGGAGATACTAAGAAAGATGATGGAGTTAAAGGATCAGGTTTTGGAGGATGGAATTATCCGGTTCAGCCAACAATTTTGATGGGTCTTAATGTAGCATTTTAATAATAAAAGACATGAAAAAAATAATTTTATCAATAATGGCTTTTTCTGTATTTGCAGTTTCCTGTGAGGATTTTATAGAAAAAGAAGAAAGAGGAACTCAAACATTAGAAAACTACTTTCAAACAGCACAGGAATGTGAAAATTATACCAATGAATTAACGCAAAGATTATTACTTGCTAAAGACTGGTTTACTTTGGTAGCGCCAAGAGTTACAAACGAAATGGCTACTGATGATGCCTGGATGGGTAATACTGGTCAGGACAATTCGGCTCACAGACCTTGTTCACAATACCTTATCACGCCAGATAATATGGGTGATATGAATAGTATTTACACAGCACATTATTATACGATTCAATCGGCAAATATTGGTTTGGAGAAAATGGCAGTTTCGCCAATTTCTGATGAGCAAAAAAATCAATATATGGGAGAATCATTGTTCGTTCGTGCTTATTGCTATTATGAGTTGGTCAATCTTTTTGGAGATGTTCCATTATACACACAATCTTTAGGAACAGCTGATTTGAAATTACAAAGAAGTCCTGCTACTGAAGTTTATGCACAAATTGAAGCCGACCTTAAAGAATCGGCAGCAAAACTGGAAACCATTCCGGTAAACAGAAACGGCAGAATAAACAAATGGGCCGCTTATGCTTTATTGGCACGTGTGTCGTTGTTTCAGGAAAAATGGGCAGAGGCTAAACAATATTCGAACAAAGTAATTACAGAAGGGCCTTATTCGCTTGAAGAAGATTTTCTGAACATTTGGAATGTAAACAATCATAATGGTAAAGAGTCCATCTTAGAAGCTCAGTCTTCATCTGTACAGATTGAAAATTTAGGAGCTGCATTGCCAACCTTATCAGGAGCAAGAGGGGAAGACAAGAAAAATTTCCCAAGTAATGATGCTCAGGATGTCCTTGACGGATGGGGATGGTGTATGCCAACCAGCGATTTGGAAAATGCTTATCTTTCTGAAAATGACGAAATTCGCCGCAAAAGCACCATCACAAAATGGGGAGAAGCAGCTTATGGTGATGAAGTTTTAAATCCTACACATAAATTCAGTTTAAATGATAATAAATCTGGGCGTATTTGTCGTAAATATTACATTCCGATTGCTACACGTCGTACTTTGGATAAAAAAGACGGGCATTTACCATTGAATATTCCGTTGATTCGCCTTGCAGAAATGTATTTGACAAGGGCAGAAGCCAACTATCATACAGGTGGAGATGCTTTGGCAGATATCAATATCATCAGAGACCGTGTAGATTTAGAACCTAAAACCGGAATATCAGGGCCAACTCTTTTAAAACAAATTTATAAGGAACGTCGTCTTGAATTGGCTTTTGAAGGATTGCGTTTGTTTGATATACGTCGTGAAAAAGATCCTACTACAGGAAAAAGAGTGATTGAAATGTTAATGGGACCAAACGGAACTTTTGTTCAGTACAACCTCAATTCAACAGATCCTTACGAAACAACAAATACAAGGGAATCGCAAGACAAAGGAATCAATTTTGATCCTTCTAAGCATTTACTTTGGCCAATACCTCAGTTAGAAAGAGATTTAAGTGGTGGTGTAATTACTCAAAACCCTAATTATTAAGATGAGATTATATAAAAATAACAAAGTAAGTCTGCTATGTGCAGGCTTGCTTTTCGCAAGTTCTTTAGTAGTAAGCTGCGAATCTGAAAACAATGAAAGCTCAAATTTAGAAGCTACAACAACCGAATTGAATGTAAATCTGGATATGAATCTCCAGACAATGGAAAGTTTTGGAGCATCAGATGCCTGGCAATGTAATTTCATTGGAAAAAACTGGCCTGCTGATAAAAAAAATCAGATT
Organism: uncultured Flavobacterium sp.; assembly: GCA_965650235.1. Taxonomy (GTDB): domain Bacteria; phylum Bacteroidota; class Bacteroidia; order Flavobacteriales; family Flavobacteriaceae; genus Flavobacterium. The sequence continues at coordinate 5,452 of CBFGNY010000228.1, forward strand.
GCCGATTTATTATTCAGTAAAGAACTCGATGCTGAAGGAAATCCAAAAGGAATCGGTTTGTCTTTATGGCGTTTCAACCTTGGGTCAGGAAGTGCAGAACAAGGTGGTGCAAGTGATATTGGCGATGAATGGAGGCGCACAGAATGTTTTACAACAGATGGAGTTAGCTATGATATGACTAAACAAGCCGGTCAGGTTTGGTTTATGAAGGCTGCTAAAGAGCGTGGTGCCGAAAAATTGCTGGCTTTTACTAATAGTGCGCCTGTATATTTAACCCAAAATGGTAAAGCACATGCAAGCATCAAGGAATATTACAATTTGAAAGAAGGAAAAATGCCTGATTTGGCTGATTTCTGGGTAACTTCTTTAGATAAATTAAAAACGGTTCATGGACTGACAATCGATTATGTGAGTCCTTTCAACGAGCCACAATACGAGTGGGATGGCTCAGGTCAGGAAGGTTCTCCTGCTACAAATATGAATATTTATAGTTTTGTGAATGTCTTATCTCCAAAATTACAATCAAAAGGATTGAGTTCTCAAATTGTGGTTGGAGAAGGAGGATCTTATGAGCCTTTGTATAAAACAATTGCAGGAAAAGAAAACAGATCGAACCAAATTGATTATTTCTTTGGAGTAAATTCAAGTAAAAATATTGCAGGTTTAAGCAATGTCAAGAAAACTATTTCGGCACATAGTTACTGGCAGGCATGGCCGTTGAATGAACTTATCACTTCGAGACAATCCGCAGCGGTAAGAGCACAGTCGATTGGCGGATTGAGCCTTTGGTCTTCAGAATATTGTGTTTTAGAAAGTCCGGGAACAGCGGAACTCAAGGGGCGTCACCTAGCCCACTTCGTGGCCTTGGTAGAGGGCATTCGGTCGGAGTCGCGAAGTTCGGGCCAGGG
>CBFGNY010000229.1:0-6340 GCA_965650235.1 uncultured Flavobacterium sp.
GTTTATCATCTTTTGCAAATGTATATTTATGGAATGCGGTTCTTTGCGATGAAGTTAGCTCTACATTAATTTTAGGATCTTCAAGAAAAACCTGGTAAGAGCCCGGTGCTGCTTTTTCGTTAGCATGACTGTATGATGATTTATAAGGTAATTGATCGCGTGAAGTTGTTTTTGCTGTTAAATCGACTTTTTTATTTGTCGGCATGAATAAGATGTCGGCCAGATCGCCAATTCCTGTTCCGCTTAAATGCAAATGGCTGAATCCTGAAATAATAGAATCTGAATAATGGTATCCGGAACACCAATCCCAGCCTGAAATACCATTATCCGGACTTACCTGTAACATTCCAAACGGAACTGTTGCCCCGGGGTAAGTATGTCCGTGACCACCAGTACCAATAAAAGGATCAACATGGTTTACAAAAAGTGTTTCGTAATTATGATTTTTGTTTGTATTTATTTTGCAACTTGCAGTCAAAATAACAACTAAAACCAGCAGGGTAAAATTCTTCATATAAAACAATCTTAATTTAACTTTAAATTTAAACAAATTCGACTTTCGTGAAAATTAATTTAGACGGACGACGTATAAACTAAGATAAACATCAAAAAAATTCACAAAAAGATATCATTACTATGAATTTAAATTCCACTAAATTATATCGGTTACCATTACATTATCACATCTTTTTTTGGCTTACTTATTTTTTATTTAACACATTTCGCTGGGGAAGCTATTTTAATGATTATCTGTATTCATTAAAAACAAACTTACTAGGTTTTCCAATTCACATGACATTATGTTATCTGAATATTTTGATCTTTATGCCTTATCTGGTTTATCGAAAAAAATACCTTTTGTATGTACTTGCAGTTTTATCCTCCATATTTATTATGGTAGCTATAAAATTCAACCTCACGTACTTATTAATAACGCATAATGTGTGGCCAGAGGGACCTGAAACTATCGATAAATTAACACTCAATTACACTATCGACATGATGATGGGGGAACTTTATGTAATCACATTTGTAACAGCAATCAAGATTACATTCGATTTTTTACAAGAACAAAAAAGAGTAACCGATCTAGAAAAATCTCAATTAGAAACAGAATTGCTTTTCCTGAAATCTCAAATTTCCCCACACTTTTTTTTCAATACGCTTAACAATATTTATTCTTTATCCGTAGAAAAGTCAAATAAAACGCCAAAAATTGTTCTCAAGCTTTCTGAGTTGATGCGATACATGCTGTATGATACAAAAACTAAAAAACAAACTTTAGAGAACGAAATACTTTGCATCCAAAATTACCTAGACCTGGAAAGAATTAGAAATGATGACAGATTAGAAGTCAATATGTCCATTTCCGGAGACATTCATGATAAGGAAATAAGTCCTGTTATATTGCTGACTTTTGTTGAAAATGCTTTTAAACATGGTGTAAACAAAAATACCGGATCCGTAATAATCAATATTAATTTTAAAATTAAAGAGGATTTTTTACATTTCACAATTACTAACCCAATGCCTGAAATTACCAAGCATAAGGATAATTTTAATAAATCAGGGGGCATAGGTTTAGAGAATGTCAAAAAAAGACTTGAATTGGGTTATAATAAAAATGACTATAAACTTTCATTTAAAAATAAAAAGAATATTTTTGCTGTAAAGCTTGTAATTAAAGTGTCTTAGAAGAAGTTTCCCCTTTTTTACAACTAAGACTACTAAATTTATTTCTCTCAAAAAAACACATACTAATGAAAATAAATTGTTTGATCATAGATGATGAGCCATTAGCTATTAATGTAATTAAAAATTACCTGGAACCTGTTGAAAATTTTGAGATAATAAACACTTTTAGCAATCCTATTGAAGGTTTAAATTTTTTAAAAAACAATAAAGTTGATGTAATTTTTCTTGATATTAACATGCCTGTACTTGATGGCATTAATTTCATAAAAAGTCTGGAAAACCCTCCCATACTTGTAATTACAAGTGCCTATAGTCAGTTTGCCATAGAAACTTATGAATTGGATGTTTTAGACTATCTGGTAAAACCAATTGAATTTCCCAGATTAATGAAAACACTAAACAAGATTAGCAAAAGACTTAACAACAGTAATACTCTTCCGCAGGAAAATAATCCTGAAAGTCCTTTTATTTTTGTTAAGATCGACAAGAAGAGAATGAAAAAAATATTTTTTAATGAAATTTTAGTGATTGAAAGCCTGAAAGATTATTTGAAAATCAACACCTTAACAGGTAAATACATAATTCACAGTACGTTATCTGACTTTACGGATTTATTACCCGAAAGAAATTTTTTGAGAATACACCGATCCTATACTATTGCTATTGATAAGATTGATGCCGTTGAAGGAAACAGTATCGAAATTGAAGGACTCAGATACGTAATTGGAAGATCTTATATTGATCATGTCAAACAAAGAATTTTAAATTCTTCTATTTAAGCAATTGTTAGTCTGAACATAGTTGAAGACCTAAAAAAAAATGCAGCCTAACCAGAGCTGCATTTTCAAAACTTGGTAACTAACCAAAATAAACCACATGAATAGGTTTATTATATTTTAAATACTTTTTTCTAAAAGAAATATCGTTTAAAGGCTTCAATAGCCGAATAATCTGCTAATCCCAAAGCGTGATATTTTTCTGCTGTTAATCTGTTTCTGTCTTCAACTCTTACCCAGAATTCCCTGCTGTCATCTCCCTGAAACATTACGCCGTCTTTTTGAGACTGGTGATAGAAAATAGCATGACGTTTTTTTAGCACCTGATCAGGACTCATTGGAACCGCCATTTCGATTTGGTAGGATTCCCATTCATGCCAGGCTCCTCTATACAGCCAAACCCAGCAGTCGTCCATAAAACTTTTATGCTTTAATCTTTTTAAAGCTTCAAACAAACTATCTAAACAAACTTTATGGGTACCATGTGGATCTGCTAAATCTCCTGCTGCATAAATTTGATGCGGTTTTATTCTTTCAATAATATCGCACATGATTTTTATATCGGCTTCACCCAGGTTATTTTTCTTAACTGTCCCTGTTTCATAAAAAGGCAAATCCAGAAAGTTAACATTTGAATCTTGCAAACCTAAATATCTGGTAGCAGCCAAAGACTCGCTTCTTCTAATCAATCCTTTTAGTTTTCTAACTTCTAATGAATCAATATCATTTGCTTTTTTATTCTTCAAAAAGTTGATTATCTTTTCAGATTCGGCTGAATTTTTATTTAATGCCATCGAAATTTCAGCAAATTTCAAAGCTTCTTCATTAGAAACAGCAATATTTCCTGATGTCTGGTAGGCAATATGAACATCATGCCCCTGCTCTACGAGTCTGTCAAAAGTTCCTCCCATGGAAATCACATCATCATCAGGATGAGGACTAAAAATGATAATTCTCTTTCTTTCGGGAGTTGCACGTTCCGGTCTGTAAGTGTCATCAGCATTTGGTTTCCCGCCAGGCCAGCCCGTAATAGTCTGCTGCATTTTATTAAACATCTTAATATTTAAATGATAAGCCGTTCCCTCTTCACTCAGTACGCTTGACATTCCGTTATCGTTATAATCTTTATCTGTAAGTTTAAGAAAAGGTTTTTTAGTCAATTCACTTAACCAGACAACGGCCTTAAGCTTTAGTTCCTCTGTCCAGATAATTGATTTTACCAGCCATGGCGTTTTTACTCTCGTTAGTTCTGATGATGCCTCTGTATCTAATACAAATGTCGTGTTGCTATGCTGTTGCAGATAGGTTGCGGGCACTCGTGAAGAAATTTCTCCTTCTATGGTTTTTTTTATGATTTCAGCTTTACTGATTCCCCATCCCAGAAGTACGATTCTTTTGGCCGTTTTTACAGTCCCAATTCCCATTGTAATGGCTTTTCGGGGTACATTATCAATTCCTAAAAATGAAGAGGCTGCATCTATGCGTGTCAAATGATCCAGCGTAATGCTTCTGGTTCCCGAATTTACGTGGGATCCCGGTTCATTAAACCCGATATGGCCAGTTCTTCCAATACCTAAAAGCTGAAAATCTAAATCACCGTATGATTTAATTTTCATTTCATAATCGATGCAATATTGCTGTAGATCTTCATTACTGATATTTCCATCAGGAATATTAATATTTTCCGGAAGAATATCAACATGATCAAAAAGATGCTCATGCATGAAATACCAATAACTCTGAATATTATTTCTGTCCATTGGATAATATTCATCCAAATTGAAGGTTACTACATTGGCAAAACTCAACCCTTCTTCTTTATGCAGTCTTACAAGTTCTTCGTAAACTTTTACCGGCGAAGATCCTGTAGCTAACCCTAAAACACAAGGTTCATTTAATTCTTCTTTCCTTTGAATTATGTTTGCTATTTCTTGTGCAACTAATACAGAAGCTTCGTGAGATGATTCGAAAATGACGTTATGAATTTTCTCAAAACGTGTCTCTTCAAATTTTCCAGCTTCTTTAAAATTTATACCTTCTTTAATCATTTACCTGTTTCCTTAATTATGTAGTATAAAATTAAGAATTAGTATATCTGTAAAATTAAAAATTCGACTAATAACCTGTTAACTTCGGCAAAAGACACAATCAGAAACTTAAAAAAAATGGATGTCGTGTTTAAGACTCATGTATCGTTATTTTTCGATCACATTAATTTCGCCAATAGAAAATACCTGCCCTTTTTCTTCAGTCGATTTAGCAACAAAGCGTATGTATTTTGCGTTGGTTTCAGAAAATGTTTTTACCTGTTCTATCGGGTTGTTTTTAATGTTTGAAAATTCTCCCTCAGATTGTATTGTCCATTTTATACTATCTAAACTTGTGTAGAATTCATATTTAGATATTAAATTAAGATTATTACCCACTTGTTGCGGAACATAAGTAAAGCCATTTATTTTGAGAATGGTTCCCATATCAATTACTACTTCTTGCGGAAGGTTATTGGTGTCGTTTCCAAAACTCCAGTCTGTATCCGGATTCCCGTCTATAATTCTGTTTACCGAATTCATATTACCACTTGAAGCGCTAACCACTTTCCAATTTTCTTTTGAAGCCCCATACTTTGCTGACGCAACAGCACTGCTGCTATTTTCGTTTTTATTGATTGCTATTGCTTTAAGCTGAACTGCTTTGTTATATTTAAAAACACCTTTATACAATTTACTTTTTACAGACGGCTTAGAACCATCAAGAGTATAATAGATACTGTTTCCCTCTTCAGATTTCATAGATACATTCCCTATTTTATCACGCTGAATTCCCGGAGCCCGAACAAAAGTTGGCGCGTTATAAGCTTCAATATTCGAAATTACAATACATGCTTTAGAGTTGGTTATGTTTATTTTAAGTGCCGAAACTGTAACTCTGTCTACTCTTAAAATTCTTTTATAGCCAATAGTTGTTTCGTTGGCAATAGTTTTCCATTTCCCCTCAACTTTCGCTTCAACAGTAAAAGCTTTAATGCGTTGTCCTAGTTTTATATATTCCTGAAGCAGAATCCGATTAATAGCTGTAGGCTTTTCAAAATCAAATATAATAGAAGCCGTTTTTACATCATCATCTGTAGCCCAATAAGTATCTTTATTTCGGTCAGTTACATTTTTGGCTGCGAATTCATCATTATTCCCTCTGTTATTATCTGCTGTTACTTTAGCTGATGCCAATAATTCGGTTTTAAAATCTTCTTTTATCGTTGCTACCAGTTCTTTGAGTCTGGTTTCGTCATTTTCATGTACCAGTCCCCTTTTGTCTACAGGCAGGTTCAGCAATAAATTCGCATTACGGCCTACTGATTCATAATAAATATCAACCATTTCATCTAATGAGCGTACTTTATCATCTTCAACAGCGTGATAAAACCATCCTGGTCTGATGGACACATCTGCTTCTCCTGGAACCCATTTTTCTCCATCTTCGTGTCCTGACATGAACTCCGTATAATGTACTTTTCCAGCCAGTTCATCTTTCTGACGTAAAAGACTCCAATTTGTTTTGCCTGCACGACCTTCTTCATTGCCAATCCATCTGGCTTCTGAAGGGCCAACACCCCATACCAAAGTTTTAGGTGCTGTTTTGTAAATTAGTTTATAAGTTTCATTCCAATTGTAATAGTCAAGGGTATTTATTTTTCGGGTTTCATTCGCTCCTCCATAATAGCCATCACCTCCATTGGCACCGTCAAACCACATTTCGAAAACATCTCCGTAATTGGTAAGCAATTCTTTTAGCTGATTTCTGAAATAGGTAATATATTCGGGTTTGCCGTATTCCGCATGATTTCTATCCCATGGAGAAAGATACAGTCCTAA
>CBFGNY010000230.1:0-6185 GCA_965650235.1 uncultured Flavobacterium sp.
TTATCACATTTAAAAATTCTAATAAATGGTCTCCGTAATTACCGCCAAATAGCCCAAATTCATGCTGAATATGTACAAGTTTTACCAATTCATCATTATTGATTTCTTCGGCAACCCGTGCATAATCATCCTTGTCGTTTGTGTTTAATGTAAAGGCCTGTGTTGGATTTTCTTTAGGAGATTTAACCAATTCACAGATTTCACAGCTAATTGAGTTTCCATAAACATCCATAATCCCTTTGATGGTATCTTGCGTATAAGTGGCAATACCACATTGAGTTGGCGGATAAGTTGACAGGAAAATTATTTTTGACTTAGTCGTTTGTAGTGTTTTCATGGGGATTATTTTTTAGTTCGTTTAATAAATCGTTAAGGTTCAAAGAGGCTGTGGCAATTTTATCGTCACCGGCACCGTAATAAATATAAAGTTGGTCGTCAAAAATGGCTGTTCCCGTTGGGAAAACTACATAATTTACATAACCGTGTCTTTCGTAAGCTTCTGTAGGCGTTATTAAAGGCTTTTTTAATCTGGCTATTACTTTTTTAGGATCGTTAAGATCTAATAAAGCAGCACAGGCATGATACACAAGTCCTTTTTCTCTCTTTTCTGCAGAATGGTAAATTAATAGCCATCCATCCTTGGTTTCAACAGGAGGGGCTCCGGGACCTATATGGCTGGTTTCGTGGTCAAACTCTGGTTCCATAATAATATGGTCCGGTAAATTCTTCAAATAGTCTTTCCAGAATTCTTCTGTCAGATCTTTCTTTTTTTCGAAAGTAAATATTTGAATTGATGGAAAAAGTCTATGTAAAGCTACAAATTTACCGTCAATTTTTTTGGGAAAAAGTACTATATTTTTATCCCACACAAATAAATTTTCTTTAATTGTTTCTGTAAGCGGATAGTTTCTTGCCACATTAAAAGCTAAAATTTTCGCTACGCTTGAATTTTGTAAATGCTTTCTAATCAAATTAGTAAAGTCATACAAGATGAATTTTGGCGTTATAATTCCTTTCTTTTTAAATTTTTTTAAATCTTTTGAAACCGCAAGTGCGCCGGATGCATTTATACCATCATAAGTTACATAGGTCAAATAATAAAGATCATCAATTTTTGTAATTCGAGGATCTTCGACACCATGTATTTCATAGATATATTCTGGTGTGAATATAGGTTCTTTATGACGCTCTGCTAAAGTCAATGGCCCTTCAAACCTGCAATATCCAATAGTTGAAAAATTGCCTTTTTTGGCAGCTCTGTAAAACATGTGCACAGAATTTCCGTCCTGATAAACAGCCGGATTCAAAACCCCAAGCTCTTCAAAAGCCCGTTCTGTTTTTTCTAAAATTATACCATGTTTCGTAACTAATTCCATCTACTAATATTTTTGATAAAATTATTTCACAAGCAAAGCCATTTTTAATCCAATCGGCTAAAAAATTAACTCAAAAGATTTGATATGGGAATTATATAAGGGAATGACGTGTTAAAAGAACTTTTATAGTCAATAAAAAAATTTATAGGATTACTGTTGTTTTTTTTAATAAGCCAACTTTGTGTAGAAGAACAAATAACGTCATGACTAAAACAAGAAAATCTCAGGAAAAACTAATGACCCTTTTAATTACAAAACCTGAAAAAGCTATAGAAAAATTAGATTTGGTTTATGTAAGTGACAAATCGATGCCAATAGAGAGATGTAAAGAAGGAGATACTTTTGTTTATAAGAAAAATGGAAGAAATATTAAACAGAAGAGTGAACTAAAACGCATTCATAGTCTCGTGCTGCCTCCTGCTTGGGAGAATGTCAGAATTTCAGATTTAGCCAATGGTCATCTTCAGGCGGTTGGGTTAGATCAAAAAAACAGAAAACAATATCGCTATCATCCCAAATGGAATTTAATCCGCAATCAAACCAAGTTTTATAAAATAGCTGATTTCGGAAGAATGCTGCCTGCGATAAGAAAACAGGTCGATGCAGATTTAGATAAAAAAGAATGGTCAAAAAACAAAGTGGTAGCACTGGTAATCCGATTAATGGAAGAAACCCACATCCGGATAGGAAATGAAAAATATGCCAAAGACAATAAATCATATGGACTTTCTACTTTGCGAAAGAGACACATCAATATTAATAAAGATGCTATAAAATTTGAATTTACTGGAAAAAAGGGGATACAGCACACCATTACAATCCGAAACAAAAAACTGATTAAATTAGTCAGTAAATGCGAAGAGATTCCGGGTTGGGAAGTTTTTAAATACTATGATGAAAATGGTGAAAAAAGAATTCTGGACAGCCACATGGTCAATGTGTATCTTCATGAAATATCTGGCGAATATTTTAGTGCCAAAGATTTCAGGACATGGTCAGCATCTGTGATTTTCTTTGAAGCGTTAATGGAATTAGGAACTACTGAAGATGAAAAAGAAATCAAAAAAAATATTTTAACAGCTTATGATGTTACTGCAGAAGCTTTGGGAAACACACGTAATGTTTGTAAAAATTATTACGTTCATCCGTTATTAATCACAACTTATGAAAACGGAACGATTAATGGATATTTTGAGAAGATTAAAAAAAGCCGCAGTAACAGGCAGTATTTCTCTCGTACTGAGACGGTGTTTCTAGAACTAATTCAGGATTATCAGCCGTTGTCTGTTTAAACTGCGGGATTATTTTTTATTGCAGTATAGATATTTTTTAGTTGATAAGTATGTCTTTCGGTATGAAACACACCAAAGCTAAGTAACTCATAAATAGTCAAAGTTCCTATACCGGGTATTTCAAAATCCATACAGGTAAGTGTTAAATCATAATTCCCGGCTATACTTAACATTTCATCTTTGATCTTTTGAAGAGTTGATAAAAGATCATTTTTGTTATATTCTTTAGTTTCCGGATATATAAAATCAGGAGAATCATATTTTTTGTTCAAATTAAGAAATATTTCTTTGAGTAAAGAAATCTTTGCATCAGCTGGATGATCTAACTTTTTTGTATTTGAATCACAAACTTTAGGAAAGCCAGATGTTGCTTTTATAATATGACGGATAACCTGACCTGCTGTCCAGCTTCCTTCAAACGGAATATGATTAATCTCCTCTTCTGTAAATAGAGAAATTGTTTCATTTAATTGTTCAAAAGCTTTGATAATTTCTTCTTTAATTTCCGTTTTCATAATTTCTAATTAAGATGTGAATTATTTACAGAGGTGATCCACCAGGTATTTCCAAACGGATCTGTTACACCGCAGGTTCTTCCGTAATCCTTATCGCTTAATCCCATTAAGGAAACAGCACCGTTTTCTATAGCTTTTTGATACGTTTCATCTGCATTTGGTACATATACAAACAAGTTCGAGGTTTGTTTTGCCCAGTCTGTAATTTCATCGGTTATCATTATTGTACTTCCGTTTAAAGTTATTTCGGCATGCATAATAGTTCCGTCTTCACGAAGTGATTTTGTATTGGTTTCAACAGCACCAAAAACATTTTTAGTAAAATCGATAAATTTAGAAGCACCCTGTAAAATCAAATAAGGCATTATAGTCTGATGTTCTGCTGGTATATTCATTGCGTATGTTTTAAAGTTATTATTCTAAAATTACGAATTTTTTATTTTATAATTTTGTTAATCAATAGTTTAACTTATTTTTAGTTAAGGAAGCTCTTCGCATTGATAACCAAAAGAATTCATGAGGTCTATAATTTTATTATTTGAAATAGAAGAAGCATGGATGCGCAGGATCTTATCACAGTCTTCTAAGTCAAAGTTGATGACGCTGTTAGGGAAATGCTCAAGAAGCTTTCCAACAATTATATTGGATTGCTCTGCTTCCTGAACATTTGTTTTAAAAACTTCTATCATCACAAATTGATTTACAGAGGATTATTTTTATAGTGCTGTATTTTATGGTGATAAGTGTAAGAAGTCATCAAAATCCCCAGAAAAATCAATGGAAAAAAGCCCTGAAAATCAACTCCGTCAACTGCAAAATGACTTATTGATGCAAATATAAAGTCGAAAGCAAAACCGGCGTAAGCCCATTCCTTAACCCGATTTGGAACTTGGGGAATCACTAATGCCAATACTCCCAGAATTTTGAAAACAACCAAAGCAATTCCAAAATATTCCGGATATCCCAGATGTCTCAGGCCTTCTTTTGCCATTTCAGACTGAGAAGTCAGTGCCGGCATAACACCTTCAAATAAAAAGATAATAATGGTTGTAGTCCAGAAAATGATTTTTGCTTTTTTCATTGATTTAGTATTAAATTGTTATTAGTTAATTATTTAATACAAATTTACAACTGTTGTTTTTTAAAATAAATAGGTATTTCTGACTATTTTAGGGGCATTTAAGACAAGTTGCGTTTTTAAGAGTTAAGAGTTAAGAGTTAAAAGTTAAGAGGATAGATATACTTAAATTGTAGGATCTGCTTGAAAATTTTTAGACAATGTAACCACAATCTTGTCATTTGGACCTTTTGGGAGAAATCACACTAGTAACTCGACAACAGTGGGTTGCTCTCCCTCAGTGATTTCTCCTTTCGTGGAAATGACAAAAAACACAAAAAATCCGTTTCTATCCGTGTTTTCGCTTAGCGAATCCGTATTATCTGCGTTCCATCACTCAGTTTTCAAAACATAATTTCGAATCACAAACAAATCCTCAAATCCCAATCGGGTATAAATATCCTTTCCCATAGCTGAAGCTTGTAGCAACGCATATTCCAGATTGGAATCAATTGCGAGATTAAGAACAAATTTCATGATTTCTTCGGCGAAGCCTTTTCTTCGCATTTGCGGAATTACACCAACACCATGAATTCCGATATTGTTTTCGGTTTGGAATAACATGCAGGTTCCAATGGGCTGATTTTCGAAAGAAAACAAGTAGAATTGGATATTCTCATTATTCTGAATCAGGATTTCGTTGCTGATTATATAACCAAACGCATCAGGATAAATATCCGTCCATGTTTTAGCATCTGAAGTATTTAAAACACGTTTAAAACTCAGATTATTTGGTTGTTCAAATTTTTGGTTTAATTGGAGTGCCATTGCAACTTGTTCTGTTTTTTTGATCAAACCTTTGGCTTCCAGAGTTTCATAAGAATTTGTTCCGAAAATATCAAAATACGGAAGCACCAAACCAGAATTAGATTTCATGGTTTCAATAGCTTTTTCAGCATCGTTTTCAGTTATATCCTGACGGAACCATAACTTATTAGGCCAGCCCGAATTTTCGATTTTGCAATATTCGAAAATCTCATCCTTATGATAAGATTGAAAAGGAATTCCAGCTGTTTTCCATAAAGTGGTAAGATTATGTATGTTGTCTTCGATAAGAGATGTTTTCATTTCAGCAGTAATTATAACAATAGGAAACAAAGATAAGTCTCGTTTTTATCGAAAACCTTTACATATGTTGATTTACAAATCTTTTTCAAGCGCTTTTCTGATTCGGCTTAATTGGGTTGGCGTAATCCCTAAATGTGAAGCGATATGATGCAATGCAATTCTTTCAGAAATATCAGGATATTTGGATAATAGCTTAAGATATCTTTCGGTAGCATTTTCCATTACTATTGATATTTCTCTTCGTTCTTTTTCGATTACCCAATGTTTTTCTAAATAAGAGATATAGAAGTTTTTTAAATCATCCTTTTGGAAAATCAGCTCTTTGTATTTCTTATAATTAATGTTGATAAGAAAAGAATCTCCCAGAGCTTCGATTTCAAAATTTGAAGGAGTTTGCTGTAGCAAAGAAGCTTTCGAACCTGCAAAATCGCCTTCCAGAAATATATTTTTGTTATAAGTATTTCCTGTTGCATCTGTAATAAAAGCTCTCAAAGCGCCTTTACAGATAAAATAAATCTCTTTTGCAATTTCACCATTTCTTAAAAGTAATTCTCCTTTTTTGACTGATTGAAATTCAACTATACTCTCTATTAATTGCCATGAAGTTTGGGAAAGAGGAGCGTAGCTTTCGAATTTTGATTTTAAGTCTTGGAGATTTTGAGTTTGCATTTAAAAGAAGATTTTTATTGGTATCAAAAGTAAGCATTATTGATAATGACTCACAAGAACCAAACTTGGCGATTTTTTAATCATTAATCAGCATAATGATAAATGCTTTTCTTAATAGTATTTTCCAGCTTATCAAGAGTTACTTCTG
>CBFGNY010000231.1:0-6173 GCA_965650235.1 uncultured Flavobacterium sp.
AATACGTCACTTTTTTAGACATCATTAAGTATGAAAACACTTCAGTAGGTGCCGACTTGAATATAGCTTCCTTCGATTTTCCGCTACTCAAAGCACGTATTGAGTTGAATGCTGGTATACATTATGGAAGAGTAAATGTAGTAGATACATTGAAAAACGATGCAGGCTTGCCTTTAACCACGCTACTTGATAAAAACGTTAACATAATAAGAGCATATCCAGATTTTATTTTAAGAATTAGACCCGAAGAACGTTTTGGTGCTTATTTTAGATTCAGACCTTTTAAGACCATTGTACCTAGTAATGAAGAGTTTTATACTGTAAGTTCAGAAAAAGAATTTGTGAACAACCAAAGCCTTACATCAAAATGGTTGCATCGTTTTGAACTAGGTACTTATTATACACCATCGCCAAAAGGGGATAATAAGTTTTTCTTTAGGTATCGTTATACAAATACATCTGATTGGGAAACCAATGGATATGGCGAGTTTCAAGTTGGTTATTTAGTATATCTCAAGTTTTAATAGATTGTCCTTAGTGCACTTATCCCCTCCGGTGCTTGTTTGCAACGAGTACGTACTTACTTTTGACCTTGCATAAAGCGTTTGCAACAGGCTTTATGCAGATATAGATCTTAAAAAGTTATAATACATTTACATAAACCATAGCAATCGGGGGATAATTTTAATTGATCAATTTACCACTAAAATCGTAATGATAATTACGTCCTTTTTTAGTTGCATTTAGTTTGTTATCTTCAATATCTAAACTTTCAAATTCAAATGGCAGAAGTGGTTTTAGATTATAATTAAGCAGTCCGAATTTATTATTTTTTTTAGCTAAAATTGATTTGTTGGTCAGTTCAGTCAAAACGATATTTGTTTTTGGAGTTACGTATTTATTAGACTGATTTATGACTCCGTATGTTTCTTTCTCTTTAACTAAAGCATAGAAGCCGTTGTTATTTTCATTTAAAACAGTTCCCAAAATAGAATCATAATTAAAAGGTATAATTATTTCATTTAAGTAATTTAGTATTCCGTATTTTTCATTTTCCACAGCAATAACTCTATTTTTATCTGCAATTATAATTTCAGTATATTTTATCGGAATTATAATTTTGCCGGTGGAATTTACAGTTCCATAAAACTTGTTTTGTAAAACAATAATTATTCCTTTATCTAGATCAATGAAGTCATAGCTATTATTAAAGTCTATTACAAAATGGCCTTTACTGTTTAATAATGCAAATTTTTCTGTGTTGGGAATATGATTCTCTTTTCTTTTTCCGTTACTATCCATTTCGTGATCGGCTTTTGAAACTCTATAATAGCCTTCAATAATGTAAGTTGCAGAACAAAATTGAGGTTTTACAATATTAGTCCCGTCTTGGAGATAATATCCCATATAACCAACTTTTCTATCATTGATAGGGAATAATTCGGGATCGTTTTGTGCATTAATGAATAAATGCAATAGTAGGGCAGATAATGTAAATACTATTTTCACTGTATTTTTCTTGATTTAGGAACGATTTTAATTTATTATAGAGTAGATTTTATTAGTTTGTGTGTCATAAGATTCAAATTCTGCGCTATTGTTGTGTAGATCTGCATATTGGGGCTGTAATTTTTTAAAATCCCTAATCAAATCGGAAAGTTTTCCTTCTTCTGATTGTATGATCAAGTGAATATGATTACTCATAATTACATAACCGCACAAAATCATTCCTTTGTTTTTTGATGCAATAATCTAAGCTTTCAATTACAATATCTCTATAAGTCTGCCTTGTGAAAACATCAATCCAGTCTATGACTGTAGCAGTTATAAATGGTAAGGTTTGGTCACGAAGCAGGCTGCAAGTATTTAGTCATTAAACATATCAACTTATTTCAGGACTACACAATCTTTCTCTTAGCAGTGTCCTTCAAAAATTTTTTCTGTAAACTTTTGGCATTAAAGATTACAAACACTGTTATACAAAGATACATTGACAAATAGATGAGCAACATCCTGAGTCCGGTAACACCCGTAAAAAGCAGTAAAATTTGCGAAGCGAAACCCAAAATCCAACCAATTAAAATAATAATTGTGACAGAAACCCCAAAGATTCCATAGTTTTCTTTAGGAGTATAGAGGCCTGTTTTTTTTAAAATCCAAAATGGCAAGAGTAATACTAAAAGCAATGCTATAGGATGAAAGGCAGCAAAAGCCACCAAAAGTCCAGGTTCACGGTCTATGTTTTGAATGATTTCAATACTGTTAAAAGGTAATTCCATCATATTTTTTTTCTTGTTCGGTAATTTGTAAAAGTTTTTTACTGCTGTACAACATTATCTTTGCGAATATAAAATTAGGAAATTCGGCAATACCGATATTGTACATATTAACACTTTCGTTATACAATTCCCTCCGGTCGGCAATCGCATCTTCTATTTGAGAAACGCGATCTTGCAACAACTGTAGACTTTTATTGGCATTCAAATCAGGATAATTTTCTGAAACTGCAAAAATAGATTTCATTTGATTTTGCATTTCGTTTGATAGCGCTATTTTATCTTCTGTTGCAGTACTGTTCAAGAAACGAGTACGCAATTCGGTAAGTTTAGCCAATGTTGTTTCTTCGTATCTCTCAGACTCTTTGACTATTTTTATTAAATTCGGAATTTCGTCAGCTCTTTGTTTGAGTAAAACATCAATGTTTCCAAACGATTTGTCAATATTATTCTTAAGCATAACCAAACGGTTATAGGTAGAGACCATTACATTTAAAAGTCCTAAGATGACTAATCCGATAATTACATACGCTATAATTTGTGCCATATTTTTTGTGTTTTAATAAATTCTATTTATTTTCAATTAATTCAGTTTCTTCTTTTATTTCTTGAGTATTTTGAGTTTCTATTTCCTCTCTATTATAACTATCATCAAGCATGTCATAAAAATCATCAATTGAGTTAATTGGCTTTGAATCCTGGAACGGAATTTTCCAGTTGATCTTTCCAAATTCAATGGCGTTGTTTTTTAAATTTATTGGGGTAATTATTAGTAACGCAATTAAAATAACCCAAAAATACATGAAATATCCAGCGGATTGCAAAAGGGGACGCCATTCATTATGATTGGCTACGCTTTCTACAGGAGCCATACCAAAAACATTTTTTATTTCTTCTTTTTCAAAAACAGGCTCGTTATTTTCAGCCAATCCAGCTTTCCCAATTAGCAAAACTTCCTGATTCTCTAATAGGAGGTATTGGGTATATCGCTTTAAAGCAGAATGGTACTGTTCGTCAATACCAAAATCTATAAATTCTATTTCGGTAGGCATAACTTTTATTTTTCCAGTATTGTCTTCCAAAAAAAATGGATTGCAAACAGTTTCAGAAAACTCCATTGAATACGATTTATCACCATCACTATCTGTAGCTATACTTTCGATTGTATAGTAAAAACCAATACAATTTTTTGATTTAATGCGAGAAACAGTTGGGATAATGGTTTTTGCATTTCCTGAAATTTCAGCCAAGCCCATGGCTACAGAACGGATATTTGCAGTTGGCAAAACACGCTGTAGTTTATAAAATATTTTTTTGTTGCTTTTATTAAAAATTGAAGTAAGGAATGGTAAAATTATAAAAATAATAATGATGAAATAGGCAGGCCCCAGAGAAAGCATAAAACCGAAAAAAAACAAAGTTGATAATGAACCCAAAATTTTGATCCACCAAGGAAGTGGTTTTTTGCCCATTTTTGCCCGCTCTTTGTCTTGTCTTTTGACTCTTTTATAACCTTCCCTTATTGAAGAAATAATCATTCCGAGGATTCCTAAAACAAAAACCGAAAGGAAGAGAATAATAAAAAAAAGTACACCAAGTTTTACATCAAGTAATCCAGTAATGGCAATTAAAGCAGGATTTAGTATAAATAACAACCATTTTGGTTTAATATTAATATCGAATAATCCTCCGATAATGACTGTATGAAAAATGGCTACACCCATACTCATAAACATCATAAAAATAAGAAAAGGCCATTCGACCGATAATGAATTGTAAAAATCTGAAAATGTTTCCAAAATATTTTTAAATTTATTTAATACTCTTAAAAAGAATAGGTGTTATTGGTTACGTTGTGCTGGTTAAAATGAGGATTTAGTTTTAGTTCTGCTATAGAAGTGCTAAAGGTTCCATAACATCATTGGATTTGAAATTTAATAATTTACTTCTTTTTTAGAGGGAACTTCAAAAATCATCCACCCATTTTTCTTCAAAATCCTATAATATTCTTCAAAAATTTATTATTGATTAATTATAAATAAACTTGTGTTTTTGTTAAATATTCTTGGAAGATATAGCAGACAATTTTCTCCAAAAATATTTAAAATTTTAAAATTATTATAAGAGCTTACTTCTTTAAAACAGACTGTTTTTTTGAGCGAAGAAATTTTAAAGTAATCTAAATAAACTGGACAAATTATTGACCCTCCTAATCTTCCGCCGCCACAGAGTGTAGTGTTTCCGACTACGATAGTTTCAAACGGTTTTAAAACATTTTCTTCATTATAGATACTTGTGGTATTATATACTTTTAATTTATCACCTCTATTTTTCCAAAACATTGAATCCAGCAGTTGAGGATAGTAATCTGGCGGCGAAAATTTATGATTTACTGTGTAGATTACATCATTAATCATTTCTGTTTCATACAAATTAATATTTTTTGATTGTTGGCTACCTTCATTTTTTATAGAATCATTTTTAGATTGATTGATTTTAAAATAATATTTTTTGCAATTTTTAAGGCTAGTATAATCTGAAATAACAATAGAGTCTGAGGATGCAGCATTATTGCCTTTACTAACATAACTCACTGTAATGCATTTGCTTTCTGTAATAAAAATAGCTTGTATATCTTCATTTTTTCCACTAAATAATTTCAAATTCAATTTTCAGGACTTGAAGCAGCTTCAGAGAATGTTAGTATTTCAGGATATTTGTCTTTTTGTGGTTTTTGATAATCACAAGAAATTAAGAGAAGTAACAAAATGAATAGAAGATATTTGGACATAAAATATTTACAAAGATTTTTAATTTTTTTAAGTTTGCTTTTAAATTACCGCCAATTCATAATTATAATATCCTCAGAATAAACGAATTCAAATTTAAAAGAGATTGATTTTATATTTTTGATATATTTCGTTGAAATCGATGTTTAGCAAAGTTATTTCTGTTAGTTATTTACTTTTTCACATTCTGGTCATTGGAGATGGATCTTCCGATTATGAAGTTCTTCGATTCAAGTTTTTTTTTAGTTATGTTTCAAATATATAAAATTAATAATTCAAAACTGACTAAATTCTTTTTTCAAAAGTAATTCTTTCAAATCAATGCCTTTACTTAAAATCTGATAGCGCAGAATTTCATTCTATGCCCGCACAGCAAAGAATAAAGTTACTTTTTAATTTCTGAAAGTATCAAATAATATAACAATGCCAATCTAGATCATTTTCTAAACCTGTATAATTTCGTATGGAATTTTGACATTATATTATACAATTCTACATGCTTTGTCTGCCATACTTTGCGGGCACAGAATGCAATTCTGCGCTATCGTTGCATAGATCTGCGATCGGGATGTAAATCTGCGCGATTGGGCATAATATTCTATTTTTAAATTAATAGAACAAAGGTACATTCAATCAAAAATATAAAATAGGACAGACTTTTCAGTGTTATTAAGATCATTTTAAGCTTGATTGTAATTGCACGATTATAAGTTGTTTACTAATGTATTGAAACATTTGGGTGCAGTCTAGAGACATTTGCGCAGCTTTTCATGAGAACACTTCGTAGAGCAGGATGCTTGCGCCAGCAGGGGGCGTTTTTCACTACTCCACATAAAACTCTCCAGTAACTCTAAAATAAGTAAGACCATAACTATCTTTAAATTTTTCAGTTTTTAAATTTGGTTGATAAACTTCTTTAAAATCAAATTTCTTTTTTACAGCGTACCACTTTTTTTCAAATTTATATTCTTTTCCAATATATCCTTCGGTAAAATAAATAACATTATTTTTTATACTCCCATTTACATGATCATACCATTCTTTAAATGGAGTTTTGTTTCTTTTACTTGTTTTTATGAAATCATTTGTAATTTCGAAACCACCAAAA
>CBFGNY010000232.1:0-6131 GCA_965650235.1 uncultured Flavobacterium sp.
ATCCAAAGAGAAACGGTGAATGAATTGTTATCAAACAGTAGATGATCCTGATTCGGAATACTTGCTAGATACATACTGCCCGAAGATGTTGATAAATCCAAAGCATTGTTCTGTTTTCCCGCAACTCTCACATTAGAGTTGTCATAAGCTACATCCAGTACTCCATGATTTTCATAACTGGTAATATCTACTATCTGTTCTCCTTCCAACGGAGCTTCCTTAAATGGCCAATGTCCGACCATAGCCGGTATTAGTGTGCGAAAACTCCAAATATCCCCTGTTGTAGTTCCTTTTGCATTCACAGCATCAATTCTCCAATAATAATCTGTTCCAGGATTTAATCCGGTTACCTGATAGGTAGGACTTGCAGTGTAAGCTACATCATTTAACTTGGTCAGATTCCCGGGAGCTGTGCCAAAATAAACAGCATAGCTAACCGTGTTTGAGCTGCCACTCCATTTTAAAGTTAAATTACCAGTAGTAAGCTCAGCATTTTCAAAACCTGTAGCCGGAGCTGGTGTAGCAGGCTTGGTTGGTGATGACGGAATTGGCGGCGTTATTAAACTTGCTGTTTCATAAACAGAAGAAGCTGTACTGTTCATTGCTTTAATCCTGTAATAGTATGTAGTGTTTGGAAGTAAGCCTGTGTCATTATAATTTGTAGTATTTGCTTCTAATGTGTTGATTAATGTAAAAGCAATACCATCTGTAGAACGCTCGATAACATAATTATCTTCATTTGCAGCCCCATCAATCCAATTCACGGTTAAGGAGCTTGAGGGCGGAACTTCGGTAGAAACTACATTTGTAAAATTCACATTTGATGGGGGAATAAGAAAATCTGCCGGAGTTTCGTTTATTAAACCATTAATATAAACTTCAATATTCAGATAAGGTGCGTTTGATGTGCTTACCAACAATGCATCGGCAGTATTTTTATCCAATCCGTTGGCATCTTCCCAGGCATCAGGCATACCGTCGTTATCCGTATCCAAAGGAGCCGGAGCGCCATAAACATGTCCTGCACCTCCATTGATAAAACCAAATTGACTGGTTAAATCACTTTGAACATATACATATGTAGCTGTTGTTCCTTTAGACATCAAATCTGAAATCATTAAATTTTCTACCTGATCACGTCTGGGATAAGAAGCTCCTACACTGGAAACAATTTTATCATAAGCCTCCTGAGCACTAAGTGTTGTATTTTTCATTGGATAATCATATGGCGTTCCTAAAATTGTGGCTGCATCTCCCGTAGGATAGCCTGTCAAATCTGCCGGAACCAAATCACCATCTAAAATCCCGTTTCTGTTATTATCAAAATAATTCCCTGAACCATATAAATAAAAGTTTGCATTTCCTCTGTTAAAAGGTGTCGTTGTTGAAGTACTGGTATTAGGTCCTCCAATAAAATAATTATTAATAATGTTTACATCAGAGCTACCGGCAGAATCTCCTCCCATGATATACGCTTCTCCTGATTCGGTATGTGAATAGGTATTTCCGTAATTACCCCAATTATAAACTACGTTGTTTACAAACTCATTAATCCCTTTTATTTTATTATTACGGGTCTTATTGCAGATGTATAAATTTCCAATCAAACTTACTTTACCGCCTCCTGGAGGCTGAATCAATCCTCCAGCTGAGTGATTGTGACGATGAAGTGCCTGACCAATAATAGAATTTTGAATCGTTATATTATCCGGACTGACACCTTTATTGTCCCAATTAATAGAAAAAACTTCGTCTGTTCCCCAGGTAAAGGTCATGTGATCGAAAATCATGTTAGCACCATTTGCCAATCCGGATGCATCCTGATTCTGAGCAGTTCCACCATATCTAATGCGAAGATATCTGGCTATGGTGTTGTTGGCTCCTGTAAATGTTACTCTTGGGCCTAAAAATACGATTCCTTCTCCGGGTGCAGTCTGCCCTGCAATAGTGGTATTTCCTGCTACAACAATCTGCGACTGCAGATTCACAATTCCACCAACTTTAAATATCACAAATCTGCCTTCCTGGCTAACCGCGTCACGAAATGAACCCGGTCCGCTGTCATTTAAATTGGTCACTAAATAAATCTGAGGATTTGCAGCACCTCTGGCACCTGTAGTAAACCTTCCAAAACCGGTAGCTTCCGGAAATGCTAATGTCTGGGCTTTTAAATCACCATAAGTGATTAGCCAGCAAATCATAAAAACTTTAAGCACATGCTTAAATGTTAAAGTAATTTTCTTGGTCATAATAGTCTAAAAATTGGTTAAATAGTTATAACCAATTTAGTAATAAGCATATAAGAGACCGTCCTGCTCCGTCCTGCTCCGCGCTAAGCTGTTAATTTTCAATTTAGGTAACCAATCAATTATATTTTAAATTTAAATATCAATTTTCTTCTTTATTTTCTGATAATTTTATGACTTAAATTTTTGCATTTAAAATCGTTAGTTTTAATTTTATGAGTACCAACAAACTATTCAACGATGAAAAATTTAAAAATAATGCTGCTCCTGCTTCCTTTACTTTGCTTCTCTCAGCAGGAAAAAATAAAAGATCTTGACATTAATTTAAGTAATTACGAATATCCATTTCCTGTAAAATTTTTAGAAGTGAACAATCAGCGTCAGCTTTTAAAAATGGCTTATATGGATGTTACTCCCAGCAATTACAATAATAAAAATATAGTTTTGTTTCACGGCAAAAACTTCAATGGCGCTTATTGGCAAACTACCATAAAATCCTTGACAAAAGAAGGTTTCCGGGTTATTGTTCCGGATCAGATTGGCTTTGGAAAATCATCAAAACCGGATAATTTCCAATATACTTTTCAACAATTTGCAGAGAATACAAAAAAATTGTTAGACCATTTGGGAATCAAAAAAACAGCCATTTTAGGACATTCAATGGGTGGAATGTTAGCCACAAGGTTTACTTTGATGTATCCTGAAACAGCTGAAAAATTAGTCCTTGAAAATCCAATTGGTTTAGAAGACTGGAAATTGGTGGTCCCATACAAACCTGTAGACTGGTGGTACGAAAGCGAATTAAAACAAAATTATGAAGCCATCAAAAAGTATCAAATGACAAATTATTATGATGGAAAATGGAACGCGGATTTTCAAAAATGGGCAGAATTACTTGCAGGTTGGACAACTGCTCCCAACTATAGCACCCTAGCCTGGAACTCGGCTCTTATGTACGAAATGATTTTTACCCAGCCCGTTTTATATGAATTTAAAAATATCAAAAGTCCTACATTACTCATTATTGGAACAAGAGATAAAACAGCTTTAGGAAAACAATTGGTTTCTGAAGAAATAAAAAAGACTTTAGGAAATTATGCTGAATTGGGTAAAAAAACACAAAAAGCGATACCAAATTCGAAATTAGTCGAAATTCCAAATACCGGACATTTACCGCATATTGAATCTTTTGATCAATTTATAAAACCATTAATCGTATTTTTGAAGCAATAAGTAAAACCTTAAATCAAATTTTATGTTTACAATCGAACAAATAAAAGAAGCGCATGCCAAAGTAAAAAGCGGTGCTGATTTTCCAAATTATATACAGGACTTAATTATTTTAGGCGTAAAAGGTTATGATACTTTTGTTAATGACGGACATGTTGAATATTATGGTGTAAATAATTACACTGTTATTTCGGATGAAAAATATGCTGAAATAAAAGTGGAAGATGTGCCTAACAAAGAACGTTTTATAGAGTTTTTGGTAGCACATCAGGATGGACAGACAGATTACATTACTTTTTGCAATCATTCAGGACAATGTGGGATCGCAAAATGGCGCGTTGATATTATGGAAATGACGTGTACTTATTTTGACAAATCAGGTGCAGAAATTTTAATTGAAAAAATTCCTGATTAATCTTTTTACAACAAATTCAGATGTCACAAAATTGTTCTCCCATAATTCATCCTGAAGAATTAGTCCAGCTAAAAAACTCTTCTGAAATTATTTTAATAGATGCCAGAGCAGGAATAAATGCCGAACAAAATTACAAAAACGAACATTTAAAAGGTGCACGCTATGTCGATTTAAACCGGGATTTGGCTACTGTCGATTGTAATCCTGCAAATGGAGGAAGACATCGTTTGCCTACGTTGAAAAAGTTTTCAGAAGTACTGACAAAACTCGGAATTTCTCCAAAAAGCCATGTCATTATTTATGATGATAAAAACGGTTCAAATGCTGCTGCCAGATTTTGGTGGATGCTTAAAGCTGTAGGACATAAAAAAGTGCAGGTTTTAAATGGAGGTTTTCAGGCTGGAATAAAATCTGGATTTCCAGTATGTTCAGAAATGGAAAATTTCGATGAAACCGAAGAATATCCTGTTTCAAACTGGCAATTGCCATTAGCTGATATGGAGGAGGTTGACAAAGTCCGAAACAACAGCGAAAACATCGTCATTGATGTTAGAGATAAAAACCGTTTCGACGGACTCACAGAACCTTTAGATTTAATTGCCGGTCATATTCCGGGTGCTATTAATGTTCCGTTTAGTGAAAATTTAAATGAAGATGGCTTTTATCATTCTCCCGAAACTTTAAAAGAAAAATATACCCAAATTTTAAGCAATACAAAACCTGAAAACACAATTATTCATTGTGGCTCTGGTGTTACAGCCTGTCATACTTTATTAGCAATGGACTATGCCAGAATTCCCATTCCAAAATTATATGTAGGTTCCTGGAGTGAATGGTCAAGGAATAATTTGCCAATGACAATCAAACAACAATAATATCCTTTCAAGAAATATATAATGCATCAAAAACAACATTGGGACATCCTTTTAACCAATCAGGTAAATAAAAAAAAGTTTATAGATACCTTACTTTCCGGAGAAGCCACAGAAGAACTGGCTGTTTTTAATAACCAAAAAGGAATTTTATTCTCAGATATTTCAATTGAAAAATTTATCGAAAGAGAATATCAGTATCAAAGCGTAGAAGCTTCTCCCGAATCACACAGGCAATTACGCACTTTTTCATCAGGCGAACGCAAAAAAGAATTCTTAAAATACTGTATCGGCAAAAATCCGGATTTTATCATTTTTGATAATCCTTTTGACCACTTAGATCAGGCTTCGCGTGTTGCTTTGGCACTTTCTTTAGAAAAACTTACAGATACTATTTCCATTATTCAATTGATAAATCGTACGGTTGATTTAATGGAATTTGTTCCTAATAAAGTCCAGATCAAAGACAATTCGTTTACATTATATCCAATTTCAAAAACTGAAAATCATTTTAAAACCCTGAATTCAGCTGCCATTCCAAAGGCCTTGGAACTGAGTACCTTTCACGAAAGTGTATTAATAAAAATGGATAGCGTTTCAGTAAGTTATGAGGATCGAAAGATTATTGATAACATTTCATGGACGATTAAACAAGGTGAATTCTGGCAGTTAATTGGTCCAAACGGCTCCGGAAAAAGTACTATTTTGTCTCTGATAACAGGTGATAATCCAAAAGGATTCGGTCAGGATTTATTTTTATTCGGAAGAAAAAAAGGAAGCGGCGAAAGTGTTTGGGAGATTAAAAAGCAAATTGGAATTTACACCACATCCATGATGGATTTGTTTCAAAAAAGCCACACTCTGGAGGAAATGATTCTTTCCGGATTTTTTGATTCCATTGGATTGTATATTGAGCCAACGACGCTGCAAAAACAAATAGTAGCGCAATGGCTGGAAGTTATCGAAATGACAGCATTACGGAAAAAGCGTTTTATTGATCTTTCGGTAGGACAGCAAAGAGTAGCGTTGATAGTTCGTGCAGTTTTAAAACATCCTCCTTTATTAATTTTAGACGAACCTGTTGAAGGTCTGGATGATGAAAATGTTGATTTAGTTATTCAGCTTATCAACACGATCGAACAGGAAACTAATGTGGCCATTTTGTATGTTTCCCACAGAATTGAATCAGGTCTTGCTCCTACTTCTGTTTTTGAACTTATTCCTTCTGCTACGGGATCAGTTGGGAGAATTAAATAATTGCATAAAATGTTGTAAAAATAAAAATGCCCAAAAATAGTTTCAACTGTTCTTGGGCATTTTTTTATTCTAATTTTTATCTTCCAATAAAGGTACAAACCGAAATTCTCC
>CBFGNY010000233.1:0-6094 GCA_965650235.1 uncultured Flavobacterium sp.
CTGGATAATGATAATTTCAATCCGGTAATGTCCAAAGAAGACAGGAAAGCCTTTATAGATCATTCGCCAACTGATCCACAAGTTATAGATTACACCCATCGTTTAAAAAATGCGGATCATTTGATTTTCATATTTCCTATTTGGTGGGATTTGATGCCTGCAATGACCAAAGGATTTATCGATAGGGTTCTTTCACCGGGTATAGTCTATGACCATCATCCCAGAGGTTTCGGGCTTATACCGTTATTAAAAAATTTAAAAAGTGTAACTATTATCACCACAATGAACAAGCCCAAGATAATGTACTGGCTGCTGATCGGAAATTTGATTAGAAAAGCAATGCTTAGAAGTGTTTTCAAAACTATGGGATACAAGAATTTAAACTGGATTAGCCATAACATGGTAAAATCCGTTACTCACAAAAAGAGAGTCAAATGGTTATATGATTTAGAAAAAAGATTTACTGATTTTAGATAGACGTTAATAGCCAATAAAAATAAACTTTAAAATGATCAACCAGACAGAAAATAGTTAACTCCATTCATTTTTATTACGCAAAAAACTAATTATTATCTATATTAATTGGCTTAAAAAAGAAAGGGGGGGATACTTCAAATCGACAAAATGGAATAAAAATAAAACTACCAGACCACAATATTCAATACTTGACGCAGAGTTAATAGTAATCCAAACTTCAATGATTTGATAAAATTATCAAAACAAATTGAAGACAAATTAGTAATTGTGACAAATGAGATTATAAAAGACATAGAGATAAGTAAACTCAACTGATAAAAACAGGCACGCAGCAAGTATCTCCTGCAAGAGATTTAGGCTATAGCTTCATCAACAGGACATCCAAACCAAATTCTTTAAGCCAATGAAAGACAGGTAGTACCAATAGTAAGCCAATCTCTTTAAATCCTCCATAAAATGGTGCGTAATTTATCCATTATGGGTCATAAAAAAGCCAAAAGCGCCAATTGAAGACAATTGGCGCCTTTTTTGCTTTAAAAAATTTTATGTGGTGTTACTGAAGTTAGGGCTTTTTCTCAATTACGAATGCTTTTAATTCAGCTATTTTGCCATTATTAAATCGCCAAATGTCACAATAAATGTAATGATCATATTCTCCATTCACATTTTTTAAGGCAATGTTACCTGTGGCAGTTACAAAGTCGCCCTCCTCTATCGCTTTTTCCATATCAAATACTGGGGGTGCCAGATAGAATTCTTTGATATATTGCCTTACTGCTTCTTTTCCTAAAAGATTTCTCTCACCCACAAATACCCATTTGGTATCTTCAGTGAGATAGGATAAGTACGCTTCGTATTCACCTTTTCTCACATGTTCGTTTGCATTAACTAATATAGATGTGTTTTTCATGTTCATTGTCTTTTTTAATTTTAGATTTTCATTTTAAGAATAAATGTTAAGTACTGCCATAAATAATAAAAATATTTTTGAAGTCTTTTTTCATCATTAACTTTTTTGATTTAATTTTAAACTTTAAATTATTTAAATAGAATAATTCTGCGAAGCTATAACATAAAAGTCATATTGGCTTTATTGACAACCAATTGTAAGGTACTATCAAAAATGTAAGTTATGTCGAAAGTTAAGGTTACAAGCACAAATTTTGAAAATAAGAAAATCTTAGGAGATGAGTGTTCAGAAGTATATGCGGCAAACATAATTTGCGGCCAATGGTCACTTGTAATTTGTTCCTGGCTATTACAAGGCAAAATGCGTTTTAGCGAATTAAGCAAATCTATACCAAATATTACGGAACGTATGCTAACGCTGCAACTGCGCAAATTGGAACACGATAATATTATAAAGAGAAATGTATACGCTCAAGTCCCTCCTAAAGTAGAATATGAGTTAACAGAAATTGGCTATGAATTAAGGCCGATAATCCAGCAAATGGAGCAGTGGGGAAAACGGCACAAATGTCTATATGCAAAATGAAATAGTCGAAAAATTGGTCAGTCACAACATATACTTTCGGTATAATTTGACCAGCAGTTTCGTTGCCTGACACCGCAGTTGCCTTCATGATGGACAAACAGCAGAGGCCTGCTGATGAAAAGTCTGATTCAAATGATTAACACTAAAATTAAAAACAATAATGAACTGCTGTAAATGAAAAGCAAATAGAGCCAAAAAGCTGATAACTGAAGCGAATCTGTTTTAAAGCCTATAGAAAAATTCAGCATATCTGAAAAACCAGTTCTTCCTGTATAACTTTATCCTGTAGTGCTGCCTGACATCATTGGAAATTGAAAGCCAAATTATTCCATTTGACGACATTTAATTTAAACAGAAGTATTGAAGTATATCTTTAGATAAGATTTAATATCAAGTTACTATGAAACCGTTTACTTTTGATCAGGTACCTATCATGATTAATAAACTTCATGATAAACTAGAGCATTTGGAAAGGCTTATTTTAAGTATCAATATTACTGAAGAGAAGAAAGATGAACTTCTGAATGTTGAAGAAGCATCAAAATTTCTAAATCTATCCGTAGCTACAATCTACAGTAAAGTATGTAAGAAGGAAATACCCGTTAACAAGAAAGGGAAACGCATTTATTTTTGCAGGCATGAGTTAATAGAATGGATTAAGTCAGGTAGGGTAAAAACCTATACAGAAATGAAAAACGATATTGAAAAAGGTAAAATTCTAAATTTATCATCTAGTTCTTTGACCTTTTTTAGTTTTAAACATTCCGAAAGCACAATCGAAATCAAATTTGTATATCGCAGTCTTATAATCTTTATATATTCAAAATTTGTGCATTTTTGCATTAAACAACTCCCATGAGTTTTGTTATCTCAACAAGGATACTTTGTTTTATTTTGCGATTTTTTACTTAAAAATGGACCATAATTATACCACGAAAATAAAGGCCCCTATTAAAATAAGGAATGTTAATTTCTGCATCGGGAAATAGATTATACAAAACACGGGCTTTAATGGTATTGGCTCAAATAAATTCAGTAAGACAATGCATTTCGATTTGTATGATCGTTCAAATTCAGATCTGGTATAAAATGGAGTGAATATGCTTCACAAAGTTACTCCTCTGTTGGTTTAAAACTGCCTTTATCTGGATATTCTATACTGTCTTTTAATTCTTCCATGCGTTTCGGGTCAAATTTAGGCAACTGCAATTCATTATTTTCTTTCCACTTTTTAACTGTTTCTGAAACTGCAGCTGTTTTTTCGCCTGATATCTGAGTATCACGTGCCATATAAACTGTCTGAGACGGGTAAGCTAAAGATGTCCCGCTGGTTTCTATTATATCCATCATTCTCAATAATATATCTTCCTGCACTTCCTGAGATGTTTCAAAATTTACGGCTGCTATATACGCTATTATCTCCACTTTTAAGGCATCGGCTGTAATTCCTGTAAAGCGCACAACTGGTGGGGAATTTAATACTTCGGGATGCGAAAACAATAAAGATCGAAGTTCAACCAACAAATAACGCATTTGATCCGGAGTAGTTTCCATCCTGAAGTTTAATATCGGATTAAAGATAAAGCGGTCGCGATGCGCAAAATTTTCTATTTTACTGGCAGATAATTGTCCATTGGGGATAGTCACTATTGTACGGGCAGCTGTGCGAACTGTAGTAGAGCGCATCCCTATAGCTTCAACGGTACCTTTTATATCATCTATGCGGCAATAATCCCCAACCCTCAGCGGCTGGTCTGCTATAAGGCTCACACTGCCAACAAAGTTTTCTATGGTCTTTTGTGCTCCTAATGCGAGTGCAATACCTCCAATACCTAAGGCCGCTATTCCGGCCGTAACATCTACTCCAATAATTCCAAGAATCGCAATAATTCCAATAAAAACAATTGCCACCTTCATGGTACGGCTCAAAAATAAGATAGCCGATACGGCCGAAATCCGTCCGCGCCTGGTCATTCTGCCTCGGGTATACATACTCACATAATCGGTCATTCTCCAAAGCAGTATTAAAAAAGCCAGAATTCCAATGGTGATGATGATGATACCAAAGCGCTGGCGCACTACGATGGAAATTCCCATACGCTGGGTTGATGCGACAAATAACATGACAGTCAGATACATATGGACTGGCAGCGTAAATGCTTCTATAATGGCTGCGCCTTTTTCACTGGCCGCTTTTTTCCACAACTTTTTTATCGTAAAGGCAAATATAAAGATCAACAGTCTGGAAAGTAAATAACAAATCACGGTCATCAGTACGATCACAGCCCAGTGCCCAATGGGAACATTTCCTAACTTATGTTCTTTTAAAACAGCAGGCAGCACCCTGTCCAAAAATGTTTTTTCTCCTGAAATATCGGTCGAGACAATTGCTTGTACGGTTTCAGCAGAAAAAAGCCATAATGCAGGCTGATTGTCATCTGACTGGTTTTCTACATACAGGGGAAGGATTGTTTTGCCATCACCAATATTCCCCACAAGGTCCACGCCTGCCGGCAGGTCATCATCTGTTCGTCCGGTTTCTTTATTACTGATAATGGAGGACGGTGACAAATTTCCTCCGTGATCAAGCAATTGCTGGAAAGTCTTTGCAATTCTTATCCTTTGGGCTGGCTTTCGGTAGGAACGTTTGCTTAAAACAAAATACTGGCTGGCACGAAGGTAATTCTGATCGGCAATAGCTTTGATAAATCCGTTAATAGTACCCTGAGGTGTTCTTCTTCCAAGAGAATCTTCCGGAGATTTTGCAGGTTCTTCAGTTGTGGTTTTACCTGAACCCAATAGCTGGGCTGCCATTATATTAGGTATTAGCAACAGCGACAGCAACAAATATAACGGTAAACGCTTAACATCTAAACTCATGGTTTTATTTTTTTAAGCAATCATTACCTTAAAAGTAAGAAATAACAAAAGAAAAGTAAAATCTTCACCAAGAAAAAAATCGTGTCGGTAGTGTAAAAATCCTTCAGCATCGATAGCAGTGAAATTGTATGTACCGGGTCGGCCCAAAGATTGCAACTTATAGCGGGAACAGCTCCTAAAAAATGCATAGCTTCAGAATACTGTTCGTTTTGGTACGAAGCAAAAAGAAGTTGAAATTATCACGTATAGAAAATACGCCAGGAGAATCTTAAATTCTTTACTAAAAAAGTCAAATCATTTTTTAAAATAAAAAGCGCCATTTCCAAATGAAATCAGCGCTTTGTTTGCTAAGAATCTCTAATTAAGGAAAATATAATCTAAACAAAAGACTATAAAATTGAGAATTCCTTTTTTGTTTGTCCTATGCGACCACTACGTTTACGGCGTTTGGACCTTTTTTGCCCTGTTCTACCTCATAACGTACTGTATCGTTCTCACGAATAGTTTCTGATAAACCGGTAGCGTGAACAAAAATTTCACTTCCGCCATTTTTTGGTGTTATAAACCCAAAACCTTTTTCTTCATTGAAGAATTTTACTGTACCTTCTTGCATTTTTTTAAGTATTTGTTATAAGTAAATATAATTAATTTTTCTTACAATACAAATTATTATTTGGCTGATTGATTCCGTTTTTGTATTAAAATTAAAATATGGCTCGTTTATTTTGAATCCCTATTGCTTATAATAAAAAAATCTTTACAATTTAGAGCAATTTATCAAAATGAATGGGCAGATCATTGATGCGCTTTCCAGTGGCATGAAAAATGGCATTTGCAATAGCGGGCGGCATGCCAACAATGCCTATCTCTCCGACTCCTTTTACGCCCAGATTATTTACAAAATCATCCTTTTCGTCGACAAAAATCACGTCGAGTTCATGAATATCGGCATGCACGGGAATATGGTATTCTGCTAAGTTGCTGTTGATATATTTTCCGAATCGGGGATCGAGGATTGTTTCTTCATGAAGCGCTTTGCTGATGCCCCAGATCATTCCGCCCAAAATTTGGCTTTCGGCTGTTTTTGGGTTAATGATTTTTCCCGCTGCGACGGCTGTTACTGCTCTCTTCACTTCGATAATTCCTAGCTGCTCATCCACTTCTACCTCTACAAAAACAGCACTGTGAGCGGCTTTTGCCCTTTTTCCTGATTGCAAGGGGTTCGGCATGGCTGTATTGGTT
>CBFGNY010000234.1:0-6084 GCA_965650235.1 uncultured Flavobacterium sp.
TGCAATGATTTCCCATGTCTCTTTCAAATTGAAGACATTTCTTTTACATTAATTGATATTTGGTTTTTTCAATATCGTAGTGATTGAAATACCGTTTTCGTATTGATCTAAACACTTCGTCTCCCGGGCCACCGTGAAACGAATTTATGAGTGATTTATTGCTAGTATTTTGTTACTTAGTAGTGTGTTTACAGCCCGAGTACAGGTAATATTATACATTCTGCTCTTTTAAAGCTTGTTGGTTTGCGGTCGCCAAAGTTGGTAAACTGGGTGAAATTTGTAAAAAATAATCTATAAAAGATGAGCGATTAAATGATTTAAGAACTTTAAAAATAAATATGACATTAAAAACAGATGCGATCCTTATTTTCGAAAGAATTTTTGAAATTTGTCCTGATTTAAACAATAATAATTGGAATTGGTATAATTTTTCTAAAAACCCGAACGTAACCATGCAATTCGTCGAAATTTATCCAGATAAACCATGGAATTGGGAGGGTTTAACACAAAATCCTAATATCACACCAGGATATATTTTGCATCATCCTGAAAAACCTTGGTTTTAGAAAAAATTTCTTCTAATCCAAATTTAACAATGGAATTCATCGAATCTCATCCTGATTTGCCTTGGAATTGGGATCTAATAACTGAAAATCCAGCCTTTACGATTGAAATCATTGATAAGTACGAAAGTAAAACTTGGAATTACCGTTTTTTGTCTTATAACCCAAATGTGACTGTAGAAATCGCTAGGTCCCGACCATATCTTTATTTGGTTTGCAAATTTTTACGTGACGATACTTAGTTTAAATACTATCGAAAAGTTTATTGACAAACCGCAATGGAATTGGTCGTTATTATCTTTCAATCCAAATGTAACGTTAGCATTTGTGGAAAAGCATCTGGACAAACCATGGAACTTCTATGATTTAAGTGGGAACAGCTCCATTTCCTTGAATATTATTGAAAAACATGCTGATAAGAATTTGGATTTTGAGGGTCTGCCGTACCATCCTTGTATGACTTTTAAAAAATTTGAAAAATACAGAGATGAGTGGTGGTTTTCAGTAGTATTGCATCCAATGAGCTTAACTTCCATCAGATTAATCTTGATCGAATCAAAAGGTGCCAATATGCTGTAAGAAGATGGTTGGGACAGAGAAATCGCAAAGCGATAATTATTCAAAGAGCTTGTCACAATTGGATTTGGAAACCATTGTGTAATGATAACACCATCGGAATAAGGCCAAGGTTAGATCTGGGATTTTTGGGGCTTCTTTAGCTACGGAATGTTTTAGGATATTGCTCGAGTATTGAAGAAAACATGATGACTTCAAAACATAGCAATGAATTCTTCGGTGCTTAAATTGCGTCATTTGTGGATCACTTTTTTATTGTAGATCGGATTCCCATCTAAATACGTAAAAACTTCTTTTTCTTCAATGACAGTTTGTCTACAGTTATTTTTTCTAATAATTGAAAACCATGTTTCAGGAACTTTTGACTGCATTATTTTATAGAGGAAAAATGTTCCTCAGAAAGCAAAGCGTGTGGACTTTAAACTCAATATAAGTATTGCATATATTATTTCCATGGCAATCTGTTGCTTAGTGAAGCCTAGAATCATTGAATTTGTTGCTTAGAAAACGGATTTGTTGCTTAGAAACGTATGTGTTGCTTAGTGTAGCCTTGAAAAGTGCCCATTGACACTAGAAATATATGCAAAAAAAATAAAAATAAAATCGTAAAAAAATTCCTGGAATTTCTAGGCTTTCTAAGCTACAAAGCAACCTGAGCGATTTTCTAAGCTACAAAGTATATATTTCTAAGCTACAATATAATTTCTAAGCAACATTATAAATTTCATATTACTAATACTAAAAAACACATTAAAATTTTCCCTCAAACATCAAGTAAGTTTCTAGGATGATAAATAGTTAATCTATCAGGATTTTTGAATCTATATATTCTAATTTCTTTATTAACGTCCAAGGAGGTTAGATCGTGCAACTCAAATACTTTCAGCAACATATTTTCTAGATGCTTTTTCTGTTCTTTATCATGCTTTAGCTTCTTCATATTGTCACGAACATGATTATGAAGATCTATGTATTGTAGCATTTGCGCTTTGAAATCGGGGATATTATTCATTTTTAATATACTAGTCAGAAAAAAATAATATTACAATTTTTAAATGCGTTTGGGAGATTTTTTTTTCTTATTGATAATAAACAAGCATGTCAGAATTGAATAAAAAAATAGATAATTTTTCTGAATTAACAATATTTAGCAAAAAAGATGATGCAAAAAAGCAAAAACAAGCGTCACAAATTCTTGCAAATGTAGCTTATAAAGAGTTCTTTATATTGGAAAATTTAAGCCAATTTCTGGACATTATCAAAAATGAAAAACAAAATAGTAGGTCAGTCAATTTTTTTGAGCATACTCCGGATAATGTTCCAATCAATATGTTTTTTGATTTAGATATCAAGAAAAAAGAATCTCCACAAGATTGGAAAGAACATAAGAAAGTGGTTGAAGAGGTTAAGCTCAAAACTAGAGAACTTTTTGATGATTTTACGTGCCATTTTCATGTACTGGGGTCTCATGAAACCAAAGAAGGTAAAGAAAAAGCCAGTTACCATATAATTGTTAAAGTTTATGACACTTTAGGAAAACATGTTTATCTCAAAAATATTTCTGTTGCTAAAGCAATAGCAATCGGTGCATATTCCGAATTTATTAAAAGAAAAGTTGTCGATACTTCAGTTTATGCAGATCGAGTTTTTCGAACAATTTATAGCAGTAAACCCAAGGAAAATCGACCTTTGTTACATTGCAAAGATTTTAGCGACGAACCGTTTGATGAAATTGAAAGTTTTGTAACTTATTGTCCGGAGGCTTCATCCTCGATTCTTCTAGCGGCCGATTTTCTGAACGCAGCAGCTTGTCCGAATTTCTTTCATGAAACTAAAGATCTCCGTAAAACTCCTGCGACTTGTGAAACTCAAACATCCACTTCTCGTGATTGTGACAACGACCTGATTTGGAGCATTTTGGATTCGCTTGCTGAAAAGAGGTATACAGAATACAACTGTTGGATAAATGTTGGAATGACTTTGAAATCACTAGGAGCATCGTTTGATCTTTGGGACAAATTTTCTGCCAAGTCAAAGACAAATTATGATCCATACTCTGTAGCAACTCAATGGAACAATTTCAAGGTGAAAAGCAGTGCTAAAATAGATGATCTTTTAAAATTGCAACTCAAAGACAAGCAAAAACCATCTAAAGGAAATCTTTTAAAAATACAAGATGGAGAAAATGAATGTCGAGAATTAGTGAAAAAAGCATGGCATGATTGTGTAGAAAAATTTGAGTATGACTCAGTAAATCAATTATTTTACGGTATTGCCAGCGTATCCATGAACCATTTCTTTCCACCTTGCAGTTGTGATACATCGAAAAACTGCATTATCCATCATTGGGTAGGAGTAGATGGAATGTGGATGCAAAGATCCGGTTGTGGGAAATTATTCCCGTGTATCGGGAAAGTATCTATTCCAAAAACTCTCGAATTTCAAAGTTTAAATGTAATCTTCAACGTCATCACGGTGAACAATTACAGCAGTAATGGAGGGGAAAATTACGGTTGTGATATTAGTCTAGAGGCCGAGATTTTCCACGACGAAGTGGCTACTGAGGTTGTGAATCAAATCCTAGATGGACATAAAATTTGTGACATTGGTACCCTGATGAAACTTAAATTCGATCGTTTTGTTTTCGATCAAGAAACTGAGACCTGGTACGTTTTTAATGGATCCGTTTGGGCAAACGACAAAGGCTCGTTATATTTCAAAAAAGATATTATCAAACTTCGAAAAGTATTTGACGAGATACTCGTATATTACAATAAAAAACCACCCACTGAAACTATTAGTGCTCTGATGAAAAATGCTAAAAATCTGATTGTCAAAATGAGCAATGTAGCGATCAAAAGAGATATAATCGAGGAATCAAAACTTATTTTTGATCAAAAAGATTTCGTTAAAAAGTTGGACTCTAATAGGCATTTATTGCCTTTCGATAATGGTGTATACGATCTCTTGGCAAGGAATTTCCGTCCAGCAAAAAAAGAAGATTTTATCAATATAACAACCAAGTACAATTACGATGAAAACGCTAAAAACCCAGAGGTTTGGGATTTCTTAGGAAAGGTGCTGCCAGTGCCCGATATTCGCGATTACGTTCTAAAGAAATTTTCAGATTGCCTTAACGGAAATTTACCAAATACACAATTTTTGTTTTTCATTGGAGAAGGATCGAATGGCAAGTCACAACTTGTCAACCTTATGGTTTACACAATGGGCAGTTTGGGGACAAAGGCTGATAGTACGATGATTACAAGAAAACGTCCGGATTCCAATGCCCCATCGCCTGCCAAGATGAAACTCATTCATAAGCGGTATGCGTATTTTTCAGAGCCGGAAGATAATGAAAAAATCAACATTTCCTTATTGAAAGAAGTCACTGGCGGGGAGAGCTCTGTTGAGGCTAGAAATTTGAATCAACCGTTAATAGAATTTAAAATGTATGCCAAGTTTTTCTTAGCAACCAATGAATTACCGGAAGTAAAAGGTGAGGACGCAGCTATGTGGAGAAGGATCAGAGTTGTTGATTTTCCTAATAGTTTTGTTGATAATCCTGTAGCTGCAAACGAATACAAAATCGATAGAGATTTGATCAGTCGGATGGAATTTGATTTATCATGGAGACAAACGTTTGCGAATATTTTATTGGAATACTATTATCGCGACGATATCATAGAGCCGATAGAAGTTTTTGCCCGCACAGACGA
The DNA here is from genome assembly GCA_965650235.1 of uncultured Flavobacterium sp. Classification (GTDB taxonomy): domain Bacteria; phylum Bacteroidota; class Bacteroidia; order Flavobacteriales; family Flavobacteriaceae; genus Flavobacterium. The sequence continues at coordinate 4,859 of CBFGNY010000234.1, forward strand.
GTATCGCGTTGAAAACAATCAATTAGAGCAATGGGTAATAGAAAATATAGAATATGAAGCTAATTCGATATTGGGTTTAAAGGAAGTTTGCGAACGATATTTCACAGTGGATCCCGGAACGATCGAAAAAGGGAAATTCAGACGACAAGTAGAAAAAATATTGAAACGGTTTAAAAAAGATCATCCCGCTTTTGAAAATAGCGCCAAAAAATCTCGTGGAAACGGCTCGCAATTGTGCTGGAAACATTTAAGGTTTGTAGCGAATGACGAGCCATGTGTTTTGTGAGCCTAGTGTTGTTTAGAAATTTGAAATGTGTTGCTTAAAAATTGCATTTGTTGCTAAGAATGCTATGTGTTGCTTAGAAAAGCCTAGAAATTTGCATCGTGGTTGTATGTATATATTAAAGTTATATAGAAAAAAGATATAAAGAAAATTATAAAAAAATTCTTGGGATTTCTAGGCATTCTAAGCAACACGTATGTTTCTAGGCAACAAATTGGTTTTCTAAGCATATTTTCTAAGCTACAAAAATATTTCTAAGCGGCTACATGTATTTAAGATCAATCATACTCAGCAAATTAAATACAATCAATATACTTTTTACGGTGATTCTTGGTATATTACAAATATTTGGATTTATATGAATGGGGCTACTTCTTTTACAAGCGACTTGTTATTTTGATAACGGAATATCAGATTAGAAAATAATGTAATATTCCATTGATTTGTTTTAATTGCGGGGGCGGCTCTCACCTTCGTATTAACTGGAGCTTTGAAAGAATGTTTTTTTTCTTTAATTGACCCACCAAATTATTTTTTTAAGCAATATGAGATATCTGAAAAAAGTTAGAATAAACTTTAGAAAGGTTTCAACAAGCCCGTGTTTTTACGACTTTGAGTTTTTACAAAAGGTAAAAAAAAGGAGCCAAAAAATTGACCCTGTAAATTAACCCAAACTCAATCGGGCAGTCAATAAAAAGAATATGCTGTATGTTTCAAACCAAAACATCTTTATTCTACAGCCATATTAAACTTTTAATGATGTATTTTATTAAACGGTAAAATGGCGCTAAATTATTTTGCGGTGGAAATTAGATAGCTATGGTAGACCAAGAAATTGTGTAAATTCTTATTAAGCTTTGAGATCGACTAAAGGGTTAATTTTTATTGATTTAAGCACCGAAGAATTCAATGCTGTGTTTTGAAGTCATCATATCTTTTATAT
>CBFGNY010000235.1:0-6078 GCA_965650235.1 uncultured Flavobacterium sp.
TGTTTTTAGTATATTTTTATCAGTAATTGCCATAAATAATTATTTTTTCCAAATTGCTAAATAGTTAATCTTTGAGGTTTCGCGAGATTCAGAATTATTACATATTACCGTAATACGGTCAATTCCTATTTGATAATGACACCACATCGTATCACTGTTATCAACATTTCCATTAAAAGCAATTTTAGCAATAGAGGGCAGGAAAGCTTTTAAATTTGCCATTGTATATCCAGAAGGCGGAAAAATTTCCGTGAAATTTTTAGTATAGTCAAATTCGTTTATTCCGTTTTGTCTATTTTGAGTGGTAACCACTCCATAATCATAATATTCCTGTAGGTTTTTTTGCGCTCCGCTTTCGATGGTCAACATTTTAGTGTAAACAATAGCAAATGCATCGGCTAAAGCTTCAAAAGTTGTCAAATCTGCCTTACCAGCCAAAGCTGATTCAATCTCTTTTGTTTCAAATGGTTTTTTAAAATCAGCCCAATCCATAGCATCTATTCCCGTTCCAAAAGTCACATAACGAGTTCTGATAACTGTTTTTGATTCATTGTTTTCAAACACAAGATTCTCTTTGTCTTCTTTAATAATTACTTTGGTTTGAACTAAGCCCCCTTTAAAAAGAAAGACCTCTCCATTTACAAAGACAACACCATTATCCGCAGTTGATCCAGTAATGGTACAACCATAAAGAATACTCTTATCTCCGGCAATTCCGCCAAGACCATTAAAAACAGCCGGAATTTTTTGAAGTTCGTCCAAAATTCTAGTTGTGAGCGGAAAACCGCCAACCTGATTAACATCTAGTCTATTCATATTGCTATTATTTGATAAGATTTGCCTGCCAGAACATAAAATTCAATCGTGGCAACTATCTCGTTTATTTTTAAATTCATTATTTCCTGTGGTACATTTACTAAAAAATCAACCGTTGAACCTTCATAATTAAATTCAGGTTCTAACCACATCGTTCCTAAATAGACAGGAATATTTTCAGCCTGTGTGTATATGTAATCATTTGTTTTATTAACTGTATTGGTAATTGTAATCCGCCTTTGTTCAGGATCATAATTATCATTTAAAGCACCTCTTAAATAACACTTTGAACTGTTGTATGATAGCTTTTTTAGATTATCCTTACGCATATTCGACCAGAGATAATGCAAACCGGAAATTGGCGTAATCAAAGCCTTTAGATAACCGAAAATTTTAGCCTTTCGTAAAAAAGTCGGTAAAAGCAAAAGGATGAGTTTGTCAAAATCTACTTTATACCACATAAGCTATATTGTCAAAATTTGGAATAGTAAAATATCCACTAACTGGGACTGTCTTCACATTAATAGGAGCAGGATCTAAATACTCATTTGTATTAATATCAATTACCTGAGATTCTGCATTTACGATATGTGGAATGTTTACACCTTCAACTTTCTGTAATTTATCAATCAAGTGAAGCAAAACCAATTCACCATTAAAAGGCAATTCTTTCATGTACTCATTTATTGCGTCCTGAACGGGATAATTTGCGTTTATAATACTCATTCCGTTGGCATCCAAAACTAAAGGATCACGGTAAATTTGAATATTTAACAATAGGATATCTGGTAAATGGTTTACAACTAAATATTTCACGCCAGCGTCAGCAATTTCATCCATGTAAGCATCAAACGATTCTTTTATTTCAGGTGCAATAGGCGTTAAAACTCCACCAGCTTCAGTTGCAATTTTTATATACAATTGCCCACCCGATTTAGTTACGGCTGAATACTTAATGATTTTTGAAGCTTCAATTTCTTCATCAGTATAACCAGTATTATCAAATTTGTCGGTGTCTTGGATTAAATCAAAACCGTATTGAAATGCTAATGCTTTGGTTCTGTACCAGCTTGAACGATGTGGCATTTTTGCTTCGATAATATCATTTACCTCTCTTTTATGAGTGTCGAAAAGGTTTTCTAAAACCCAAATTGAGAAAGAAACAACAAAAACATATAGCCGATAGTTCGCTACTTTACTTGTTGAATTCATTTCAGATAACACTTCATTTGAAGTAATACCATCAAACATTTCTTTTTGTATAATTTCTATTTGTCGTGCCATATTAACCTACTATAAAATCTTTTCCAACAATCATTTTTCCAATTCCTTTGCGCTCTATCACTAAATCATTTACACCTCCAGTTGCAACAACATGGTTTTTGTTTTTGAAATAATCAACTAACTCCTGAGCAACTAATTCACTCTTTACAACATCAATATTTTGAGATGGGACAATGTTATCCGTAATTGAAAAACCATTTAACAAAGCGAGCTCAAAAACAGTCATAACATTTCCATTTTCCTGAATTGAAACATCAAATAGGTTTTGATTATGATTGACGGTTAATTGCATATTCTTTTAAGGTTCTATTCTCTTTTTTTAGTTCAACGATTTCCTGTTGTTGCAACTTTATTTTTCTATCTTTCAGTTTAATTTCCTCCTCCAATAACAAAACTTTACGTTTCATAACTTCCTGAAAATGCTTTAATTCTTCTTGATGTAAAAAGACTTTTCGGTTCATTATTCCCTCAAACTCTTTGTAACGGGATTCGTATCGAGCTTTTAAATCATCGAGGATCTCTTTGTAATGACCGGATAGTTTTATGTCATTTTCAATTGCTGTAGTTTCAGCAGCTTTTTTCGCATGTAATACTTCAACTTTCAACTTTTCTACATCCTGCTTATATTTACTTTTCATAAATAGAAAAGTAAAAAATCCAGTTCCTCCAGATGTAAGTATTGCACCTAAAGCAATTAATAATTCATTCATTTAAACATCATTTAAAAACTGATTAAACCTATTTTTGATACTTGTAAATTGTGCGACATTAACTAACGTGGTAGTATTGCCAGCTCCTCCGGTTGTAGTGACCAAAAAACTCATTTGCTCAACCGCTGTTAATAATTCTGAAACCAAACCTTTTAATGTTTCGTTTTCTTTTTTTAGCAAAAAACCTGATTCAGAAACCCTAAAATGAACCGTTTTAATTTTTAGATCTAAACTTTCAATCTCTGAATAGGCTTCTACATATAAGTTTTTTAAATCTTCATTTACCGGGCTTACAAGAACAGAACTTCCAACAGCAGGAAATAAGTAAAACTTATTATTTTTGCCATCAATAACAGATGACAACCGTACATCTGTAAATTCTAAATCATCATTTGATACTATACAAGTTCCTTTTTCTTTATCAACTGATATTACGTTTGCAGGAAATGTATCTACATCCCTTTGTTTAAGTTTTCTAAATGCATCCTGTAGTTCTTTTTTCATTACAAACGATTACCTATTGTTACTTTTCTTCTAGCTCCACCAGTTCCAAAAGTTGTGACAACTTTTTTAATAAAATAATTACCTTCACGGTTTGGATGTTCACTATCAATAAATTTTGCTTTCATTCCACGTGTAGCATACGGAATCAAGAAGCTTGTCACATCACCGTCAAAACCATCATACTTTAGCTTTTCTATTTCAGCTTTTGCCATTTCTTCAAGCTTTTTCATATCTGAAATTACTGAAGTGTGATATTCTCTTTGTTCACCATCTGGATCTCCAACTTCAATACTTTGACGTTTGTTTTCCTTATCGATGTAGGTATATTTTATTTTAATTTTACGGTCTTCTTTACTTTTAAATTCAAGGTTGTTTTCAACCAGGTTAAAGTTTAGATCATAAACTACAGTTTGACCAATATTGGTTAACTGTTGTAAGCCACAATAGAGCTTTCCTTCATCTGTAATAAATATAGACATCAGCAAATCTTTTTTTAATGACTCCAGAACCTGAGCGCCATTAGCATTTTGAATAATCCATTTATCTAACTGAATACTTGGAATACGGTCAGCCAATTGAACCGGAGTGTCTTTTACAACTTCGTGAAGGATTTCCTTCATTGTTGTTTTCTCCCAAGTCTTTTTAATGCTTTTTCTCCTTAACAGCCAAATGGCATCTTCGCAATGAATTTCCAAAGGAATCTTAGGATTTATTTTCTTTACATATCCTGTAAACTCAACTCCTGAATATTTACCTTCATAACCTAAAGTGATCGTTACCGGATCACCCACTTTAATTGCGGTTTCAGTATATTTTTGCTCACCGTTTTGCTTTACTTTAAATCGGGTAGGAAGTTTAATAATGGCAGTATCTCCCATATCTTCAACTGACTTTGTAATTTCGATATCATGAACTGCATTAAAAGTATAATCGCCTATTTTTGCCTTTCCTTCGAGTATAAACATTATGCTAACAGATTAATTTTAGTTTGATCCTTTTCATTTAAATCAGCGAAGAAATCAGTATCACTGATTGCCTTAATCGTATATTTTTGCATTCCGGATTCGCCTATCATTTCATCAAATTGAATATCTTCGATTACTAAACTTCTTATTCCGAACATCTCAAAAAATGCGTTTTCTTCAACTTCGAGCGCATCATTTATATTTGCCAGCTCATCTAATGATTTAACCTGATCTGATGGATATACTTCAGGATCATACTTATCTACACACACGCCTTTTATCGAAATAACATAATCATCTGTATTGATGTATTCTTTAACCGTCCCTTTTTTGTATTTACCAACAGTTACTGTTTTCACAATAGTTTTAGTTAGTCCAATTGAAACCAAAGGCTCATTTGGCAATACAAACAGTTGCCCTTTGTAGGACAACTTTAATTGCATGAAATATTTAGCACCTAACAGCTGTTTTGAATTAATGGCACTTAAATCTGGAAGACCGTATTTTTTTTTATTCGTTTTCCACCAGTCGGGAAAATGTGGTCCTACATAATCTAATGCAGCCCTAATAAGTATTTCTTTGATATTAAATTTTGCCATTAGTCCGTTTGCATTTGATTAACACTATTAACAGCTCTTAAGAGCATTTCCTGAACTTTTTCGCCTAAGCTTTCAATTCCTTTTTCTGTACTTTCAACAAATATTTTAGTGTCGTCCTGAAGTTTCTCAATATGCACAGTTATATGTGTCATTTTAGAACCTCCGGAAACAATAGAATCAGATTTACTTTTCCCATCTTTACCTTTATCAGCTCCAGCACCTGCAAGTCCTTTATTCTTTTTTAGATAATCATCATATGCACCTGTACCACCATCTTTTGAAGCTCCAGCACCGCTGAATTTATCTTTTAATGATTGAAAGTCTTTTTTGATTCCGTTAGTATCAACTGTGATTCCTACTTGGCTAAATTCGTTTTTTGCCTTAGCAGCACTATCAAGCATTTTTTTATAACCATCCTGAATTGCTTTTTTTCTTGCTTCAACATCTCCACTTATTTGGGCAATCATTTTTTGATTGTCATTTGAATCACCCATTCCAACGGCTTCCTTGAATTTATACCAGCCGAGTTTTATTTTATCAATACCAATCATTAAAGTGTTGACTAATGCTGTGAAATTTAATCTTACATAATCCGTATATGTTTGCCACAAAAACTTAGCTCCATTTACGGTATGCCTCCAGCTTTCACCCCAACCAGTTGTATATTTCATAACCATGCCTATAACCATAATCAAAGCCATGATTCCCAACACAACCCAAGTAACCGGGTTAACTAACATTAATGCGTTAAAAATGCCTATTGCATTGTTCCAAAGCCACCATGCAGCCGTTAAAGTGATAATCTCAGTTGCAAAAGGGCTAAGGATAGAAATAACACCTCTTAAGCCAGTTGTTAACCAGTCTACAACAATTAAAACACCTAACATTATGTTTTTAAAAACACTCAAAGCGTTGCTCGCATCCGTGATCCCAAAAGCCACTCTTAAAAAGTCGCTAAGCGCAATAACAACCGGAGCAATCATTGAATACAGTATTGAAAAGTATTCGGCAATATTTCCTAAATTATCACTGAGGAAAGCAAGTCCCATACTTAAGATGGAAATTACTCCAGTAAATATTCCGCCAGATTCTCCACCAACCTTTACTAAAAAAGTATTCCATTGATCACCAAGATTAGAAATTTTTCCTCCCAGCGTTTGTGATATTGCTTCCATCGATCCGGCAACGCCTTTCATTTGA
>CBFGNY010000236.1:0-6046 GCA_965650235.1 uncultured Flavobacterium sp.
CAGACGTATAGTTTAAGCAATTGGGACAAACAATCCGGAACAGATGCAGCCGGAGGAAGTTACTGGTACCAGCGTATTTCACATTATACCCTTTACAACAAATATCCAAGCGGAATCGTTGTGCCAAATGGTACTAAATTTTATACCATGGATAAACGTAATAACTACTGGCCTATTCCAAACAGTGCTATAACAGCTAATACTAAAGGCAAATTAAGTCAGAATTACGGTTATGATGGTTATGATCCTAACTTGAAGGTTTGGGATAAATGGCAGGATGCTGTTGCAGATGAAACCCAGCTTTAATCATCTGTATAATTAAAAATCTAAACTGCAGTAATTGTTTTATTTACTGCAGTTGATTTATTGGTTTGCTGGAATACAATAATCCTTAAATCTTTTAAGTAATATCAAGCCTTAGAAAAACACATTCTTCAGCAAATGAATTGGTTACTAAAGAAAATGTCAAACAAAAGATTAGAATAATTTTTAAAACAAATTTAGTATGAAAAAATTATACGCATTTTTATTATTCGGATTGTCGGCTTTTGCATTTCAAACCTATGCACAAGCTCCCAATCTACCTGTTAAAGTTAATTTGGCGACGACCCTTAGTGGTTCCAGAACTTTTAGTAATGGTGTAAACCCGGATATTGTATCCTTTCCATTATCTAATCAAAGTGAATTTACCCTGGAGGTAAAAGCAAAGATCAATTCCGCGCAGGGAAGGGGGTTGGATGTAGAAGTCAAAAATACAGCCGGACTTGGATTCAGGACCTCTTTAGATAAAACTTCTTTTAATAATACTATAGTGTTATCATCAATAGATAATTTAAGTAATTCTGTTGATAATGCTCAGGAACAAACCTATAGGTATGCTGTTAAAAATGGTGTTGCAAATATTTATCAGGACGGACATTTTTTAGCTTCTAAAATGCTGGATTTTGTAAATAACACTTCAGAAACACAGGAAGTAGTGTATGGACCCGATAACCTGTTGGGCAGATGGGCCGGATTGGCAGGTAATAATTCGGGTAAACCAAATGATTATGGCTGGGCGAATACGTCTGCAAGCCTTCCCTGGAATACGGCCAATTCTACCAGTGGTGTGAGATATCTAGATGTAACTTCTGGCCACACATTTGAATCAGATAACACGCCTTATATCGGAAGGATCATGTACATTCGTTGGGATAACAGCGCTTACTCAACTTCAACTTACAGTTATCCTGTGACATTAGAAAAAGATCTAAAATACGAATTTTCATGGATTTATGAATATGTATCTAATTCGGCTCCCGGGACACCTATAAATGTAGCCATTCCAACAGCTACGAACGGAACAGGAGTGATAGCTTCGAAAACATTTGTAACAGGAAATGCCAATAAATTAAAAAAAGGTGATTTTTCTTTTATCGCAACTGCTGATGGTACTTTTTACGTAACTATCACAGCAGGATCCGGACTTATGGCAATTGGAGATTTAAAACTTAAATCTTCTAATTTAATTAATGTTTGGGATGGTTTTGCTAACGATAATTTAGGAACACCTGCCGCTTATGGCTGGACAAATTCTGCTTCTTCATCAATTTTTAACACAGCAAACTCCGCAAGTGGCGTACGATTTATGGATGTAACTTCTGGACATGCCTTTGAATCGGATGGTACGAATTATTCAGGAAGGTTACTGTATGTAAGATGGGATGGAGCTCAGGAAAATTCCGTTTATTCATTTCCGGTACAACTCGAAGTGGCAAAAGAGTATCAGTTTTCCTGGCTGTATGAATACATTTCAAATTTAGCCCCCGGATCTCAGATGAATGTTTCTGTTTCAACAGGAGTCAATGGCGAAGGTACAGTCCTTGCGACTAAAAGTTTTACAACAGGTAATGTCAATAAACTAAGAAAAGGAGATCTGTCTTTTCAATCTCAGGCAAACGGTACTTATTACATCAATATAACCGGTGATAAAGCACTTTTCGGAATAGGGAATTTAAAAGTTACAGAACAGCAGATTGCAAATATAGTTATTGGTAAAAATTATGCCGTTGGAGCCGTTGATATGGTCGTTAGTTCCGTAACTTTTGAAGACACAGCTTATGCTCCTGAAAAGATTATCAGTCCTTCAACTGAAACCGTAGAAATTACAAGCAACCTAAATGTTGGAGCTTATGCAAAATCAAAAGTGGTTTTAAATTCGGCGGGATCTTTATATCTAAAAAATCCTTACAATCCGTTAATTAATACAACAGTAAATATAAATTCGGCAAACGCCCGATTGTATTTTGAAAATGTCAAGCCTTCAGAAGTCATTAATTCATATCTGAAATTTGTGTCAATAAACGGAACTCTTGCAAGCAATGGTATTAATGCAAGTGTTACCAATTATGCAGGAGGTGCTGTAGTAGCGCCTTATTCTGTAGATGAAAAACCATTAGAAGTTTTTACTGCCGAAAATTTTGGAGGAACTTCCCAGCAATATGCAACGGTTACACCACATGATAATTTAGACACTTTTGATAATGTGATCAAGTCATTTAAATTGAAAAAAGGGTACATGGCAACTTTTGCTACCAATGCAGACGGATCCGGATACAGCAGGGTTTTTATAGCTGAAAACCAGGATTTGGAAATTGCAGTTTTGCCCGTTAATTTAAACGGAACTATCTCATTCATCAGAACAATGAAATGGCACGAAGTCAACAAAAAAGGACTAGCAGGCGGAAGTATAGAGGCTATGAACGCAACCAATATTACATGGTATTACAATTGGAATACCGGAATGGACACGACACCAAATATTGAATATGTACCCATAAGACAAACCAATTTCTGGCCTTCATTTACGCCTGCGTATACTAAAGCCGGTTATACACATCTTTTAGGATTCAATGAACCAGACAGACCAGATCAGGCAAACATGACGGTTGAGGCAGCTATAGCTTCCTGGCCGGCATTGATGAAATCTGGTTTAAGATTAGGTTCTCCTGCAACTTCAGATCCTTTTAATCCGTGGATGGGGACTTTTATGACTCAGGCAGAGGCTAATAATTACCGAATCGATTACGTTGCTATTCACTGTTATTGGTACAAAACTGCTGCCCAATGGAAAAGCGATTTGCAAAATGTATATGACCGATATAAAAGACCGCTTTGGATTACAGAATGGAATATAGGCGCAAACTGGACAGGAAATAATTTTCCTGATGGTCCAACTGTATTGACCGATGCAAATGCCATTAAGCATAAAAATGATCTGGCAGCAATATTAACTGTTTTGGAAACTACAGATTATGTAGAACGGTATTCCATATACAACTGGGTGCAGGATGCAAGGGCAATGTATGTTACTATTGACGATGCTTTTAAAACCAGAAATCCAAACTGGGAAAGTTATGTGTGGCTTCAAACGGCACCGGTAATTTCAAGTACAGCTACAAGCTACGTGGTTTTAACCCCGGCAGGAGAATATTATGCCAACAATGCTTCGGCAAAAGCGTATAGTTCAAGTAGGGAATTCATTCCAACCTGGAAAACAAAAGTCGAAACACTGAGTTATGAATTGTCATCAGACTATCAAAACATTACCCTAAACTGGACAGGTAACAATCACGATTTAGTAAATAAATATATTGTTGAAAGGAAATTAACTGGCGAAAGTGAATTTTCGGTTTTCTATGAGTCAACAGATTATAAAGTTATTAAAAAGACAGATCAGGTTCATTCAAGAGCAGAATACCGAATCAAAGTTGTGGGTAAAGACAATGTAGAATCAGCTTATTCGGCCATATTGGTATTTGAGCAAGCCCCAATTGCAGCTACACCGTCAGATATTGAAGGAAAGGCATTATCGAAATCCATAATCAATTTAAAATGGCCAGCGGTTGCAGGGGCAGAATCTTATACGATTAAAAGATCTGAAACTGAGGATGGCACGTATGAAGATGTTGCTGTATATCTAAAGGAAACCACTTTTGATGACATCAATTTAGAAGAGAATACAGACTATTTCTATAAAATGGCATCAGTGAATACAGGAGGAGAAAGTCCGTATTCTGTGCCTTTGCAGGTCAAAACGATGGCCTTTGCAATTCCGCCCGCAGTTACAAATGCTAATTTGGCATATGGTGACGCAAAAGTAAATCTTAATTGGGATTTTATGTACGATGCTAACTTTTATGTAAAAAGATCCAACTCTGCATCAGGACCATTTAGTGTAATAGCAACCGTAACTACAAATGAATATAAGGACGTATCTGTTGTAAACGGAAATCCTTACTACTATAAAATTGCTGCCTTTAATGCATTGGGAGAAGGCCCTGATTCCGGTATTTTAAGTGCAACACCAGCACCAGGTCAAAAAATCACAGGCAGTATAATTGGGCATCAGGGCTCTTATAACAATAGTGGTTTCACAATTCAAAATGCTTTTGACGAAGATATAAGCACATTCGTGGATGGGCCAACGGCGATAGGTTATTTAGGTTATGATTTTGGACCTGATAAAAAAGCTAGTTTAACAGACGTCAGATATGTACCCCGAAATGGTTTTGGCAATCGTATACCGGAAAGTGAAATTCGTGGTTCTAATAGTGAGGATTACCTTAATTCTTATGAAATTTTATACGTCATAACGCAAACGCCCGCCAACGATATTTTTACAACCGACAGCGGTTTAGCAACCAAAAAATACAGATACATTTATTGGTACACCCCAACAGGTTACGGAAATATAGCTGAACTTGAATTTTACGGCAGTGTTGATACTACTTTATCTACAAATAAACCAGGGAAGGAACTTGTTGCTGAGAATATAACGGCTTATCCAAATCCTACAGAGGGGCAATTCGATATTAATTTCCCAGCCAAAGAGGATTCACAAAAAATTGCAATTTATACCGTAGATGGTAAATTAATTTCTGAATTGGATTATACGGTCGAAAATGGTAAAATTCACATGAATCTGGAGAATAAAAGTGCAGGATTATATTTTGTGAAATTCCAGTCTTACCCGGAGAAAACAATCCGAATTATAAAAAAATAAAGAGTACCTATTCAAAAAGTTAGTTAGTTTAGTTTTTATAATGTTGACTTCTTGTGGTGTTTATGGGGGATTGGTTGATCCCCCATTTACTATATTAGAAATTAAAGTTTATAAATAGCCTGATATAAAAATGTATAAAATGAAATTTAAGATATATAGTTTTTTTGCTTTAGGAATAACATTAGCAATAGCATATAGTTTTGTTCCATTCGAAGAAAAACCATTTAAAAAAGAGCAATATCAATTAGTTTGGAAAGACGAATTTTCGATTGACGGTATTCCTGATCAAAATAATTGGAATTACGAAGCAGGTTTTGTCAGAAACCTCGAAGATCAATGGTATCAAAAAGAAAATGCGTATTGCAAAGAGGGCTTTTTGATTATTGAAGCAAGAAACGAAAGCAGAGTCAACCCAGATTTTGTATCAAAAAACCATCACGACTGGACAAAAAAAAGAGACTCCATAAAAGTGACATCGTCTTGTTTAATTACCCGTGGTAAACATTCCTGGCAATATGGCCGATTCGAAATGCGGGCTAAAATTCCTGTTGGAAAAGGAATGTGGCCGGCATTTTGGACTTTGGGCATAGAAGGAAACTGGCCGGCAAATGGCGAAATAGATATCATGGAATATTATACAGGAAAAATATTAGCCAATGCAGCATGGAAATCAGATAAACAGTATACAGCATGGGATGGTAAAACCGTTATGCTGAGCGAATTTAAAAATGAGTGGGCAGATGAATTTCATGTCTGGAGAATGGATTGGGATGAAAATTGGATAAAACTTTATGTCGATGACCAATTGCTAAACGAAATTAATGTGGAAGAAACAATTCGGGATAAAAAACAAAAAATAATTCCGTTTCAGCAGCCGCATTATTTGTTAGTGAATCTGGCTGTCGGAGGAACTAATGGTGGAGAATTCACTACAGCCGATCTTCCATCAAAATACATCATAGATTATATCAGGGTTTATCAAAAAAAGAAGTGATTAAAACG
>CBFGNY010000237.1:0-6017 GCA_965650235.1 uncultured Flavobacterium sp.
TTTTGTTTTTTTAACCGTTTTCTTTTGTGAAAAAGCCTGAAATGAGAATGTGAGGATAAGAAGGAGACTTAAGAAATGTTTCATTTGTATTTGTAATTAATTTTTTACAAATATAAAACTTTTAATAAAATAATAAATAATAATCTTACAAATTTAAGATCTAAATTAATTATATTCTAATTGGCTGAATATCAGTAAAAATAAAAAGCGCTGTAAAACCTAAGTCTTACAGCGCTTTCAGAAATAAATAATTAAAAACGGGTATTATCTCCAACCACCGCCCAATGCGCGATATAACTCGGTATTGGCAGAAAGTTGTGCTCTTTTTATATCAGCTAATTCTAATTCGCTTTGTAATAAACTGGCTTGCGCAGAAAGTACTTCAAGGTATTCCGCCATTCCGTTTTTGAATAACAGATTAGCATTTTTAATCGCTTGCTGTAATGTTTTTACACGCTCTTGCAGAAAAGCTTCCTGTTGCTGTAATTTTTCAACACCCACCAAAGCATCAGCAACTTCACTAACAGCGACTATAACAGACTGCCTGAAATTGATAACCGCTTTTTCTCTTTCAGCAACAGCAATATTATATTGTGTTCTTACTCTTTTATTGTTGAACAATGGCTGAGTTAGACCTCCGGCCACTGTCCCGAATAAGGAAGCCGGAATATTGAACCAATTGCTAGTTTCGAACGAATTAACGCCACCTTGGGCTGTAATTCTTAAGGCTGGATACAAATCTGCTTTTGTGATTCCGACATTACCATTGGCTACTTTTAAAGCCAGTTCAGCACTTTTTACATCAGGTCTTCTACTTACTAGAGAGGATGGAATTCCAATAGCCGCATTGTTTTTTACTTCAATGGAACTCAATTGAATCGTTCTTTCTTTTGAATCAGGAAAAGATCCTGTTAACACGCTCAAAGCATTTTCCTGAATCGCAATGTTTTGTTCTAATAACGGAATCAATTGCGCCGAGTTTAATTTCTGCGCTTCCGATTGTTGAATTGCCAATGAAGTAACTTGTCCGGCATCATATTTCAGTTTGATGATATTTGTTGTGCTATCATTCAGTTTTAGGGTTTGTCTGGCAATTTCCAATTGTGCATCCAGCATCAAAAGATTGTAATATCCTTTAGAAACATTGGCAACAATAGTGGTCTGCAAAGCTTTTTTTACCTCTTCAGACTGAAGATATTCAGCATACGCTCCTTTTTTTTGATTTTTGATTTTGCCCCAAATATCTGCTTCCCATGAAAGTGTTGCTCCGGCTGTGAAATCATTAATGTGGTTTTGACCCAAAGCCTGACCCAGGTTTTTCCCTGTAAAACTATTGTCTGAAGGATTACTGGTACTGGCAGTCACACCCAAATTCACCTGAGGAACATTATTCCATTTTGATTGTGTGAATCTGTATTTTGCAATTTCGATGTTTTTAGTGGCGATTTGTAAATCGTTATTTCGAACTACCGCACTGTCGATAAGCTTGATAATATCTTTTTCTGTAAAGAAGTTTTTCCACTCCAAATCGGCAATACTAGTTGTATCTTTTGAAACCGATGCACTCCTGAAATTCTCAGGAAGTGCATCTTTTGGAGTTTCAATATCCTTCGAAACTTTACAGGATATTATGGTGGTGATCAAAATAGCGATCATCACGATTTTGGTTATATACTTTTTCATAAATGTAAAATTTATTTTTTAGCTGTCATTTATGTTATCGCCTTCCTATTTATTGGTATTTGCTAGCGCAAACTTGTTTTTAGTGGCGATTTCATTTTATAAGTTGTCATTAAATTTCTGTACAAGTATCTTTTTTAGATTCAAGATCTCTTGAAATTTTATAGGATATGTAAGCGATGCCAATAATTATGGTCACCAAAATTGTCGTTATATAATTTTCCATTCTTTTTCTTCGTTATGAATTACAGCTTCTGGTTTTCCGGAAACTTTTTCTTGTAAATGTTGGAATACGATGAACAAAACAGGGATGATCAACAACCCTAGAATTACTCCTGAAATCATACCTCCGGCGGCACCAATACTAATCGAATGGTTACCTTGTGCTGACGGTCCTGTTGCGCTCATCATCGGAATTAATCCCACAACAAAAGCAAGAGATGTCATGATAATTGGACGCAAACGTAATTTGGCTGCATCAATTGAAGCTTTGACCAATGCCTGTCCGGATTTTCGTTTCTGGACGGCGAACTCGACAATCAGAATCGCATTTTTAGCGAGCAGTCCAATAAGCATTACCAATGCTACTTGTACGTAAATGTTGTTTTCGATTCCGGTCAAGCCGATGGCAACGAAAACTCCAAATATACCTGCAGGTATCGAAAAGATTACTGCTAAAGGCAAAATGTAACTTTCATACTGTGCGGCAAGTAAGAAATAGATGAATATCAAACACAGTAAGAAAATCGTTGCCGACTGACCTCCGGAAGAAATTTCTTCACGGGTTTGTCCAGAAAATTCAAATCCATAACCTGCAGGTAATTGTTGTGCTGCTACTTCCTCAATTGCTTTGATCGCATCTCCGGAACTAAATCCGGGTTTCGGAATCGCATTTATACCAATTGAGTTAAACAAGTTATATCTCGAAGCAGTTTCAGAACCATAAATACGGCTTAGTTTTACCAAAGTATTGATTGGAACCATTTCGCCATTTTTGTTTTTCACAAAAACCCTGTCAATGGCTGACGGATCTGCTCTGTCGGCAATATCTGCCTGAACAACCACTCGGTAATATTTTCCAAATCGGTTAAAGTCGGAGGCTTGTGCACTACCAAAATAAGCCTGCATTGTTTGTAAAATATCTTTTACTTTAACACCCAGCTGATCCGCTTTTTCGTCGTTGATATCCAATTGTAATTGTGGATAATCTGCTTTGAAACTGGTAAATGCTACCGCAATTTCCGGACGTTTCATTAACTCTCCGATGAACTGTTGAGAAATGCCACTAAACTTATCCAGTTTACCTCCGGTTTTATCCTGAAGAACCATATCTAATGCTTCTACGTTACTAAATCCCGGAACGGTTGGAAAACTAAACACGAAGAAACTTCCACCTGAAATCGCGCCTAATTTGCCACGAACTTCATTCATGATTTCATCAATATTTTTTACTTTTCCGCGTTCTTCATTTGGTTTAAGCAATACGAAAACAACGGCTGAGGATGGACTTGTAGAGTTGGTCAGTAAGTTAAAACCAGAAATCGCGGTTACAAATCGTGATGCATCAAGACCCCTTAAAGTATTTTCAGCTTCTGTCATTACTTTTTGGGTTCCGTCAAGCGAAGTTCCGGAAGGTGTATTAACGGCAATCGCAATAAAACCCTGATCTTCTGTTGGAATAAATCCTGCAGGAGTTGTTTTAACCATTACAATTGTTGCGAAAGTAATTAAAGCCAATCCACCCAAAGAAACCCATTTGTTACGAATTAAGAATTTTAATCCGCCCACATAACGATTGGTTAATGAATCAAAACTTTTGTTGAATCCGTTAAAGAACTTTTCTTTAAATCCTTGTTTTTTGTAAGGTGTATTTCCTTCGTGTGTAGCGTGATTATCTTTTAAGAATAAAGCGGCAAGGGCAGGGCTTAAAGTCAAAGCGTTTATGGCTGAAATTACAATTGCAATGGCCATAGTAAAGGCAAACTGACGATAGAAAACTCCCGTCGAACCTTCCATAAATCCAACCGGCAGGAATACAGCAGCCATTACCAGCGTAATCGAGATAATAGCACCCGTAATTTCGTGCATTGCCTCATGTGTTGCTACTTTTGGAGACAAATGTTTATGTTCCATTTTAGCATGCACGGCTTCGACAACCACAATCGCATCATCCACAACAATACCAATCGCCAGAATTAAAGCGAAAAGCGTTAGTAAGTTGATCGAGAATCCGAATAACTGCATGAAGAAGAACGTTCCTAAAATGGCTACAGGTACAGCAATCGCCGGAATTAAAGTGGATCTAAAATCTTGCAGGAAAATAAATACCACAATAAATACTAATATAAAAGCTTCTAATAAGGTGTGTTTTACCTGATCGATTGATTGATCTAAAGATACTTTTGTACTATAGAAAATATTGTGTTTTATTCCGGTTGGGAAATCTTTAGAGGCTTTTACCATCAATTTATTAATCGCAACCTGAATATCATTTGAGTTAGAACCTGCTAACTGAATAACGCCAATTACAATTCCTTTTTTACCATTCAAACGCGTTAAACTGTTATAAGAGTAAGCACCAAGTTCCACTCTGGCAACATCTTTTAAGCGAAGAATAGAACCGTCAGCATTGGAACGAATCGCAATGTTTTGATAATCCTCAGGTTTGGTAAGTTTTCCTTTATATTTAATTACATATTCAAAAACTTCTTTACTTCTTTCCCCGAATTTACCCGGAGCAGCTTCTAAACTTTTGTCCTGAATGGCTGCCATCACTTCATTTGGCGTGACATTGTAAGTTGACATTTGGGTTGGGTTTAACCAGACTCTCATTGAGTAATCTTTAACTCCGCCAAAAATACTGGCAGCACCTACACCAGGAATACGTTTGATCTCCGGAATAATATTAATTTGAGCATAATTTGCCACAAAAGTCTGATCGTATTTCGATTCGTCTTCTGTGTACATACCAATCGCCATGATGAAACTGTTTTGCTGTTTCGCAGTGATTACACCTTGCTGAACAACCTCTGCAGGCAACTGACTTGTTGCCTGAGCAACTCTGTTCTGAACGTTAACTGCGGCCTGATCGGCATCTGTACCCAATTTAAAGAAAACTGTAATCGCAAGCGTTCCGTCATTACTCGCTGTTGAACTCATGTAGGTCATGTTCTCAACACCATTTATAGATTCTTCCAGAGAGGGTGCAACCGAACGTAAAACCGTTTCGGCATTCGCTCCCGGATAAACCGCCGTTACCAAAACCGATGGCGGTGCAATATCAGGAAACTGTTGTAAAGGCAATTTTGTAAGTCCAAGTACACCTAATATCACCAATAAAATGGAGATAACAGTTGCCAGTACAGGTCTTTGTATAAATATTTTGAACATTGTCGTAAAAATTATTTTTTAGTAATGATTTGCGCAACTGCTGTTGTTTTTTGTGGCTGGATAACCTGACCTTCCTGAAGTTTGTCGATGCCGCTCAAAACAATCTGGTCGCCGGATTTTACACCATCACTGATCAGATAGTTGGTACCGCTTTTTCCAATAATAGAAATAGGCATTTTGTTTACCTTGTTCTCTTTATTCAGAGTAAAAACAAACACTTTATCCTGCATTTCAATCGTAGCCGATTGCGGAACAAGGATAGCATCGTCATGATTGATTCCTAAACGAATTTTTCCGGTATTTCCAGAACGTAAAGTTCCGTTTGCATTAGGGAAAGTCGCTCTTAAAGTAATCGCACCCGTGTTTTTGTCAAATTGACCGTCTACCATATCAATTTTTCCGGTTTGTGCATAAGCATTATTATCAGCCAAAATCAAAGTTACAGGAGGTAATTTTTTGATTTTATCACCCAATGTGTTTCCGGCATATTGTGTTTTGAATTTGATGAAATCAGTTTCACCAAGCGAGAAGTAAACAAAAACTTCATGTACATCTGAAAGTTTGGTTAACGGTTCAATATCAGTAGCCGAAACTAAACTTCCTTGTTTTTTAGGCAATCTTCCAATGTAACCGCTTACTGGTGCTGTCACATTTGTATAGCCTAAATTAATTTTAGCCGATGCGACCATTGCTCTTGCCTGCTCGATATTGGCAGCAGCAATTTTTTGAGAAGCTTTAGCCGTTTTTAACTGATAATCAGAAACTACTTTGTTTTGGACTAATGGAGTTAATTTATCTACTTCTAACTGAGCGTTGATCAAAGCAGCTTCAGCAGCATGAAGACTTGCTAAAGCATTATTTAATTGCTCACGGAAAGGACGTTCGTTTATTTTGAATAAAGTTTGACCCTTGTTTACATAAGCCCCCTCATCTACGAAAACACGGTC
>CBFGNY010000238.1:0-6003 GCA_965650235.1 uncultured Flavobacterium sp.
CAAATGATTTTTATTTATTCCTTTTTGAGTCGGAAACTGCCAGGCTCTGAGTATAGCTGAAATATTTTCCTTATCAGCAGCAATACCAGTATAAATTTTATTGTCATAAAACAAAGTAAGCCCCGCTGACGCATTGCCTTCCATTTCTACTTCGACTTCAGCAGTGTAGGAATGATCAGATGGTGTACACAATAATGGTGAACTTTCGCCAATATTGTTTCCTTTGCCTTTAATTTTTATTCCGTTTTTAGAAAATTGAATCCTGCTTTCATCATATTGATCATAAAACTGCCATTGAGGCTGGAGTTCCATTGCTGTAAATGCATCTGAAAGAGTGAAATTACTTTTTACAAATTGCCCAGCTGGTTTTTGTATCAAATCTTCAGTCTTACTCTTTTGTTTCATTCTAAACCAACCATCATTTGTCCATTCTACGGGCTGTAAAAGTGTCTGTCTTCCCATGTTATAATTACCATTTTCATATCCGTGAAAAACCATCCACCAATTTCCTTTTGCATCGTCAATGATTGTTGCATGCCCTTTAGACCACCATTTTTCTGAACTGTCATTAGTTCTGATGATAGGATTATTAGGTGAGTTTTCCCAAGGTCCAAAAGGAGATTTTGAACGCGCAGATATTACCATGTGGCTTGTCGCGGGTCCAGCTGTTCCTCCTTCCGCAACAGTAAGATAATAGTAATCTTTATGTTTAAAAACTTTTGGCCCTTCCATGCAAAAACATTCGATTGACCATTCTGCCGGAATTTTCCAACCATCATAGCTATGTTTTATTTCACCAGTAGCAGATAAGCCATCTTTGGACAATGGTACATAACCTCCGTTGCTAAAATAAAGGAATCGGTTGCCCATTTCATCAACAAAATGTCCCGGATCTATATTGCCAATTTTTAAATCTACAGGATCACTCCAAGGCCCGTTTATAGTATCAGCCCAAACAACATAATTAGTTTCATTTGCTGGAAAATAGATATAAAATTTGTTATTGTACTTAACTAAATCAGGAGCCCATACTGATCCTACACTTTTTTTTAGCGCATGTGTTACGGGTTTCCAGTTAATTAAATCTTTAGAAGTCCAAATCAACAATCCAGGATAATAATTGAATGACGAATGTACAATATAATAATTCTCTCCATCTCTGATTATCGAAGGGTCTGGATAATCTCCAGCAAATATTGGATTACGGTAAGACTGGTTGTTTTGATCTTTTTGTTGCTGTGCATTGCTGACAAACGACATTAAAAGTATAAACAATAAAATGAACTTTCTCATATTGAATTTTTACTGGTTGCTATTTAATAACATTATGTATTTCTACTTCTAATTATCAGTTCGAACGGAAATATGGTAAATTTTCTTTAAAGATTGATTTCAGTATCATCATCATCCCAGCCCAAACTAGATATTCTATTGCATACTGCACCATTCCGTCAGAAACTATTGAAACTATCTTGTTAGGGCCTCCAAAGTATTGTAGCCCCTGAACTTTAGATCCTCAACTTCTAAACTTTTACAAATCCTACATCAAAAGTGATAATATTTGTTATTGTGGTTCATTTATAGTTTTTTGAATCTAATTGCTGTTCCTCCAGCGCCTCCCAAATGTAATTTTAATGAATCTGAAGCTTTAACAGTCTTCTTGGAAATTGCAATTTCAGCAGGATTATGAGTTTCATCTGTTCCTGGGGCATCAGCATAAATTTGAGCTTCGTAAGTTGCATTTGGATCTAAAAAAGATAATGAAACATTTAGATCTCTTGCCTTTTCGTTTGTTATTGTTCCTAAATACCAATCGGCACTGTTTCTGTCTTTACGTGCTGTGGTGATGTATTCTCCAATTTTTCCTTCTAATATTTTTGTATCTTCCCAATCTGTTGGAACATCTTTTAAGAATTGTAATGCTGGTTTTCCTTCATAATTTTCAGGAAGATCGGCCATCATCTGGATTGGAGCATAAATTGTAACATACAATGCTAATTGTTGTGCTGCTGTCCCATGTACTCTTTTCCCCGCATGACCTTGTTTAACTTCAACATCAAAAATCCCGGGTGTAAAATCCATTGGTCCGGAAAGTAATCTTGTAAACGGGATAATCGTTAAGTGATTTGGCGGATTTCCTTCACTCCATGCATTGTATTCCTGCCCTCTTGCTGCTTCTCTTGAAAGCATATTAGGGAATGTACGACGTTCTCCAGTATCTTTAATGGACTCGTGATACAAAACTGCCAAATCATATTGAGCTGCTTTCTCTAAAATATATCTGAAATAATTGACTCCATATTGTCCAAAATGCCATTCCTTCATGTTTAATTTAGAACCTACGTGTCCAATTTTAACGGAATGCATACCTAGTTTTTTATATAATGCAAAACCTTCATCAACTTCTTTTAAGTAATTAATCAGGTTTGAACCCGTTTCATGATATCCAATAAGAGCTACATTCTTTTCCTTTCCGTATGCTACTACTTCTGCTAAGTCAAAATTGTCAGCATTTTTTGTAAAGCTAAACATGTGCATGTGGTTTTCATACCATTGTGGTGTCCAGCCTTTGTTCCACCCCTCAATCAATAAATGATGAAAACCTTCTTTGGCAGTAAAATCCATATATTCTTTGGCACGTTTGGTTGTTGCTCCCTGAATATCGCTTTCCCAAAATGAATATTTTCCAATGTGCATTCCCCACCAGATTCCGAAATATTTATAGGGTTTCACATAACTTGTATTCGCTAATTTATTCGGATCGTTTAGATTTAAAATCAAATAAGAAGTAATTAAATCTCCCGGTTTTTCTCCAATTTGGATTGTTCTCCATGATGATGTAAAAGTTTCTTTTACACGAACTTTAACACCGTCAGCCCATGGCACCAAATCAGCCTTAAGTTGGGCGTCTTTGGTTTTGATTAAATTTATACTTGCAAAATCTACCAGATTTGCTTCATGAAAACTGATAGCCAATCCGCTTTTGCTTTCAATTGTCAGTGGTGTTAAAACAGTATCTAAAGTGCTTACGGGTGAATCCTTAAAAAGATATTCATCACGATTTTCCCTGTACGCAGGAATCCACCAGGCTTTCCCATCTTCTTTCAGGTTAAAAGTTGTTTTTTCATCCATAATGAAAATACTGTCTTTTACATTTTGTTTTGGATATACATATCTAAAAGCAACCCCATCATCAAAAGCACGAAACTGAATCTCCAGTTTACGTTTGTTTTTACCCTTTTGCTGTAATTGAACCGATAATTGATTGTAGTTATTTCGAATGTTCTTCTTTTCTCCCCAAACCTGTTGCCATGTTTCATCGAAAGAAGTATTTTTTACACTTTTAATTTCGAAATCTGTACTTAAATTTTCATTTCCCCTTAATAAAAACCCCATATCAGATGATGTAATCACTTCGGTTTTCCCATGAGAGACAGAATACTTTGGAGCATTTTTTTGCATCTCAAATATCACTTTGTTTTTACCATCTGGTGAAACTACTTCGTAAGTGTTCTTTTTGCTTTGGCTAAACCCTGAGATTGCAGCTAAAAGTAAAAGTGTAATTATTTTTTTTTGCATCATGTTTTATTGTAAAAAATAAAAAACCAGGGAGACTATCAAACTCCCTAGTTTAAAACTAACTTAAATTTAACCCAATTAAAAGTTGTCATGTTTCAATGTAGACGGAGCACAATGTTACTTCTGCTCTATTTTACATTAATTCCGCAGTAAAGAAGCTGATCCTCTATAATTTTTAATCTCTATTCGCAGGCATCTATTCTATTTTGAACTGCGCTCAAACAGTGTTTACAAAACAAGTAGATTACATAAAAGAGAGACTTATTAATTCAAATAATACTATTAAAATGAAAACTTGATCATTCTTTAAACTATTCAAGTCAAATATTAAAAACATCATTTCTATCCGGCTTATCATGCAATAAAAATTGTATCTGCAAACCTCATTAAAAATTTCATTACTTCATGGTACTCATTTGTATCAAAGAACTGCCTCATTTGTTGCAATTATGATATTTAGAACAGATAAGACAAATTATTGTATGAAAAAAGCGATTTATGGTTTTGTGTTTTTAATTTGTAATTACATGAATGCATTTTTTTTTTGATGTTAAGTTTGAGCAACAATTAAAAAATTTTACAAATTTTTCTCAAATACATAAAACGTTTTAGGATGTTTATTATGAGTGTTGAATTTCAAACAGTTGTACTTTACTCTGGAAACTGGTTGTGTGAAAAAGTAAAAGGACGCAATGGATTACCTTGTACCAAAAATGGCACATTCTGTTTAGAAACATAATATTATCCTAACTCCATTAATACGACTGCTTTCCAAAATACATTTCTAAGACTTAATTAAACTTACACTTCTCAAACAATTATAGATTTTTGGTTCGAAGTAAAAGATTACAACATATAATATACTAATAATAAAGGAGCCAAAATTATGACTCCTTTATCAAAATTATTATTATTATCAGGTATTAAATCTATCTTTAAATTAAATCAAACCGATCCAGATTCATTACCTTATTCCATGTAGAAACAAAGTCATTTATAAATTTTTCTTTTGCATCACTACTTGCATAAACTTCGGCAATAGCTCTTAATTCTGAATTGGATCCGAAAACAAGGTCTGCACGCGTCCCCATCCATTTTGGCTGGCCAGTTGTACGATCATTGCCTGCATAAAGTTCTTTATCATCAGACACAGCCTTCCATTGTGTGTTCATATCAAGCAAGTTGATAAAGAAATCATTCGTAAGCTGACGTGGACGATGTGTAAACACGCCATTTTTTGTGCCGTCAGTATTAATATCAAGTACACGCAATCCACCTAAAAGAACGGTTAATTCTGGTGCTGTAAGTGTCAGCAAATTTGCTTTATCTATAAGAAGTTCCTCTGTAGAAACTGAAGATTTGGTTTTTCGGTAATTGCGGAATCCATCTGCTCTGGGTTCTAAATATCCAAATGATTCAACATCGGTCTGCTCAGAAGATGCATCCATACGTCCCGGAGTAAAAGGTACTGTAACTGTATATCCTGCTTCTTTTGCAGCTCTCTCTACACCTGCACAGCCTGCTAAAACTATTAAGTCGGCAAGTGAAACTTTTTTTCCGTTTTCATGGGCAGTATTAAACTCGGTTTGGATATTTTCAAGTTTATTTAAAACCTGTTTAAGCTGTACCGGGCTATTTACCTGCCAGTCCTTTTGCGGAGCTAATCTTATGCGGGCGCCATTTGCCCCCCCACGTTTATCAGAGCCTCTAAAAGTAGAGGCTGAAGCCCATGCTGTTCCAACTAATTGGGAAATATTTAAACCTGAATTCAGGATTTTCTCTTTTAATTGTACAGTGTCATTATCATCAATTAAGGTATGATTTACTTCAGGAACAGGGTCTTGCCATAACAATTCTTCCTGCGGAACTTCTGGCCCCAGATAACGGGAACGCGGTCCCATATCCCTATGTGTAAGCTTAAACCATGCACGTGCAAACGCATCTGCAAATGCATCCGGATTTTCAAGAAATCGTCGTGATATTTTTTCGTATTCAGGATCTAATCTTAATGACAAGTCTGTAGTTAGCATTGTTGGTAAATGCATTTTAGAACTGTCAAAAGCATCCGGAATAATAGGTTCTGCATTTTTGGCTACCCATTGGTGAGCGCCGGCAGGACTTTTAGAAAGTTCCCATTCAAAACCAAATAAATTTTCGAAGAAATTATTACTCCATTGAGTTGGCGTTTTTGTCCAGGTAACCTCCAGTCCGCTTGTAATGGTGTCAGGACCTTTACCAGAACCGAAACTATTTGCCCAGCCAAACCCCTGCAATTCCAAACCTGAAGCCTCAGGCTCTTTATCTACGTGATCAGAAGAGGCTGCTCCATGTGTTTTACCAAACGTATGACCTCCGGCAATAAGTGCCACTGTTTCTTCATCATCCATCCATTTGTCGTACAACTGGTGTAACTGCTCCTGTTCT
>CBFGNY010000239.1:0-5965 GCA_965650235.1 uncultured Flavobacterium sp.
TGCTCGTGACCGAGCGAGATGATCATCGCGCCGGTCAGCGTGGCGAGGTCGACGATCGCGGGGATTGTCAGTAGGGGAACCTGCAGAAGAAATGTACGCAATGACCGAAGTGGTTTGTGAAATCCTACCGGAAGACAAGCCTCGCTATTTAATGGGAGTGGGAACTCCAATTAATATTTTGGAAAATATCGCTTTAGGAATTGATATGTTTGATTGCGTAATGCCAACCCGTAATGCAAGAAACGGAATGTTGTTTACAGCAAACGGAACTATCAACATCAAAAATAAAAAATGGGAAGCAGATTTTTCTCCAATTGACGAAATGGGACATACTTTTGTAGATACAGAATACACAAAAGCATATTTGCGTCACTTATTTGCTGCCAACGAATACTTAGGAAAACAAATTGCAACGATTCATAATCTTGGTTTCTATATGTGGTTGGTTCGTGAAGCCAGAAAACATATCTTAGCAGGAGATTTTAGGCCATGGAAAGAAATGATGGTTAAAAATATGAGTCAAAGATTATAAAAAAAGTTTCAAGTTTTTTTAGTTTCAGGTGTCAAGTTCTGTACAAAATTTGAAACCTGAAACATGAAACAAAAAAAACAAAAGAAATCTATGTTAACGATAATAGATAAGTATATTTTAAAAAGATATTTGGCCACTTTTTCGGTAATGATTCTTTTATTTATTCCAATTGGGATTGTAATTGACGTTTCTGAAAAGGTGAATAAAATGTTGGAAAATAAAATTCCTTTTACGGAAATCGCCATTTATTATTACAACTTTACTGTTTATTTTGCGAATTCGCTCTTTCCTATATTTTTGTTTTTATCGGTAATTTGGTTTACTTCCAAGCTGGCCAATAATACAGAAATTATTGCAATTTTAAGCTCGGGAATTTCGTTTACACGTTTTTTGAGACCTTATATTATTGGTGCTTCTATCGTTTCGGTTTTTGTGCTTTTAATGGGTTTTTTTATTGTTCCTGCTGCCAGTGAAGGTTTCAATAATTTTAGATACACCTATTTAAAAGGAAATGGGAAGCAGCTCATGCGAGGAGAAAATACTAACGTTTACCGACAACTTAACGATAATGATTTTATTTTTGTAAATAGTTTCAATGAAGAATCTAAGACAGCTTTTAATTTTTCACTGGAACATTTTGAAAAAGACAAACTGACTTATAAAATTACTGCCAGTCGTATTAAATGGGACCCCAAATTAAAGACCTATATACTGTACGATTACACAAAAAGAACTCTTGGGGAACTGAGTGATAAAATAGAAAAATCCCCTGAAAAAAAAGTTCATTTTAAGTTTGAGCTTTCAGATTTGACTCCTGTAGTTTATATAGCCGAAACACTTTCACTTGGAAAATTGAATGATTTTATTGAAAAGGAAAGAAAAAGAGGCTCCGGAAATATTAATACTTATTTAGTAGTACTTTATAAAAAATATAGTGTACCGGTTTCTGCTTTTATTCTGACGATTATTGCTGTAGCGGTTTCATCTATGAAACGCCGTGGCGGAATGGGTACTAACCTTGCAATTGGAATTGCGATTGCATTTTCATTTGTATTTTTCGATAAAATATTCGGTACACTATCCGAAAAATCTACTTTCTCACCTTTATTAGCTGTATGGTTTCCTAATATTGTTTTTGGAATTCTGGCAGTTTACCTATTACGTAATGCGAAACGATAATTTAAAAAGTTATTTAAACCTTCATTTAATTGTTTTTATCTGGGGTTTTACTGCTATTCTTGGTGCTTTGATAACCATTGATGCTGAGAATTTGGTTTGGTTCAGAATGATTTTAGCCGGAATTTTCCTTGCAGGATTTATAGTTTATAAAAAGCAGTCTTTTGTAATATCAGCTCATTCTTTTGCTAAATTAATTTTTGTTGGATTGCTTATTGCGCTTCATTGGATTTTCTTTTTCAAAGCTATTCATGTTTCTAATGTTTCGATAACGCTGTCAATATTCTCTTTAGGTGCGTTTTTTGCATCGCTGTTAGAACCGCTTTTTTACGGCAGAAAAATATTGTGGTACGAAGTTTTCTTTGGATTAATAATCATTGCAGGCTTAGCATTGATTATGCAGGTCGAAGTAAAATACCTTAGCGGAATGTATTATGCCTTGGCATCTATTATTTTAGGGGTCCTTTTCACTCTGATGAACGGAAAACTGATTTCTGATCATGAACCTTCTGTTATTACATTTTATGAATTTGGAGCCGGAGTTTTCTTCATCTCAATTTATTTTTTGCTACAGGGAAAATTTACTACTGATTTTTTCAGCATGTCATTAAATAATTGGATTTTATTACTCGTTTTAGCTTCTGTTTGTACAGCTTATGCATTTACGGCTTCTGTAAAAGTTATGCAGAAACTAACGCCTTATACTGTAATGTTAACGACTAATTTAGAACCTGTTTACGGAATTATGCTGGCTTATTTTATTTTGGGAGGAAAAGAAAAAATGAGTACAGAGTTTTATATTGGCGCCCTGATAATTGTTATTACAGTTATTTTAAATGGCGTTTTTAAGCATTATCAAAATAAAAAGAAAGTGTAATATTTACCTTATTTTTTATTTACATTTTCATAGTTTAAATAATAATTCACTTCGCCAATGATATAATATTTTTATATTTGCGGTTCGATTTAAAAACAAAATTCAAAAATCCATGGAATATTTAGATTTTGAGCTTCCAATCAAAGAACTTGAAGAGCAGTTACAAAAATGTGTTATAATTGGAAAAGAATCTGACGTTGACGTAGCACCAACTTGCAAGGAAATCAACAAAAAATTAGAACAAACTAAAAGGGATATATATAAAAATCTTACAGCATGGCAGCGGGTTCAGCTGTCAAGACATCCTAACAGGCCTTATACTTTAGACTATATCAGAGCGATTTGTGGAGATACTTTTTTAGAACTTCATGGAGACAGAGGCTTTAAAGATGACAAAGCAATGGTTGGTGGATTAGGAAAAGTAAACGGACAATCGTTTATGATTGTTGGCCAGCAAAAGGGGTATAATACAAAGACACGTCAATACCGTAATTTTGGTATGGCAAATCCAGAAGGGTACCGTAAAGCTTTGCGTTTGATGAAAATGGCAGAGAAGTTTGGTATTCCGGTTTTAACTTTAATTGATACTCCGGGGGCATATCCAGGATTAGAAGCTGAAGAAAGAGGACAAGGAGAAGCAATTGCCAGAAATATTTTTGAAATGGTTCGTTTGAAAGTGCCAATCATTACAATCATTGTTGGTGAAGGTGCTTCTGGTGGAGCTTTAGGAATTGGTGTTGGAGATAAAGTATATATGTTAGAAAATACCTGGTATTCTGTTATTTCTCCAGAATCATGTTCTTCAATTTTATGGAAAAGCTGGGAATATAAGGAACGTGCAGCTGATGCTTTAAAACTGACTTCATCTGACATGAAAAGACAAAAATTAGTTGATGATGTTATTCCGGAACCACTTGGCGGAGCGCATTATGACAGAGAAACTACCTTTAAAACAGTAGCTGAATATATTACCAAAGGATATAACGAATTGAAAGATTTATCAACAGCCGACTTAATTGCCCAAAGAATGGACAAATACAGTAATATGGGCGAGTACAAAGAATAAATTCATAAAAAATGATTCAAAATCCGAAGCCTTACAGTTTCGGATTTTTTTTTGGTTATGAACAAAAAACACTTATTTATAAACAATTATTACTAATAACTAGATAGTAATATTTTTTTAAATTTCGTTACTTTCGCTTTATGGAAAATTTCAAAAATATAAACCCTGTAAAGGTAGATAAAACCACAATTATTAATTTAGAAAAAGGGAAACTTCCTCCGCAAGTACTTGATTTAGAAGAAGCTGTACTTGGGGCAATGATGATTGATAAAAAGGGGGTTGATGATGTAATTGATATTTTACAGCCTGATGCATTTTATAAAGATGCGCACAAATTTATTTTTGAAGCAATCGTTCAGCTTTTCACCGAAACACAGCCAATTGACTTATTGACGGTTTCGGCCCAGCTGAAGAAAAATGGAAAATTAGATTTAGCCGGAGGCGATTTTTATTTAATTCAGCTTACACAAAAAATTGCGTCTTCTGCGCATATCGAATTTCACTCTCGTATTATTCTTCAGAAATTTATTCAAAGAAGTTTGATTCGAATTTCTTCTGAAATTATCGAAGCTTCTTATGATGAAACGACAGATGTATTTGATTTACTTGATCAGGCAGAATCAAAATTATATGAGGTTACACAAGGAAATATAAAACGTAGTTCTGAAACAGCTCAGAGTTTAGTACTTCAGGCAAAAAAGCGTATTGAAGAAATTGCGAAACAAGAAGGTTTGAGCGGTGTAGAAACAGGTTTTACAAATCTGGACAAGCTTACTTCAGGATGGCAGCCAAGTGATTTAATTATTATTGCGGCCAGACCAGCGATGGGAAAAACGGCCTTCGTACTTTCAATGGCCAGAAATATGGCTATTGATTTTGGGCATCCGGTAGCCTTATTCTCTTTGGAGATGGCATCAGTTCAGTTAATTACTAGGTTAATTTCATCAGAAACTGGATTGTCCTCGGAAAAACTACGTACAGGTAAATTAGAACCTCATGAATGGGAAATGTTAAGTACCAAAGTGAAGAACTTAGAAAAAGCTCCTTTGTTTATAGATGATACACCATCACTTTCTATTTTTGATTTAAGGGCAAAATGCCGTCGTTTAGTTTCTCAGCACGGTATCAAAATTGTCATTGTTGATTATTTGCAATTGATGACTGCGGGAGGAAATAGTAAAGGAGGAGGGAATCGTGAGCAGGAAATCTCAACCATTTCCCGAAACTTAAAGGCTTTGGCAAAAGAGCTAAACGTTCCCGTAATTGCACTTTCACAGTTATCGCGTGCTGTTGAAACCCGTGGATCCAGTAAACGTCCTTTACTATCGGATCTTCGTGAATCCGGAGCGATTGAGCAGGATGCTGATATCGTATCGTTTTTATACCGCCCGGAATATTACAAAATTGATGAATGGGATGATGATGAGGCTTCACCCACAGCCGGTCAGGCAGAAATTATGATTGCCAAACACCGTAATGGTGGAATAGAAAATGTTCGATTGAAATTTTTGGGACATCTTGGAAAATTTGATAACCTTGATGATTTTTCTGGAAGTTATGATGATTTACCATCAAAAATGAATCACGATGATAACCCGTTTATTACTAAAAATCTTCCTTCTGCCAATGAAGCTTTTGGAAGTAATTTGAATGATGACGATGATGATAGTGATGTTCCATTCTAAGTAATTATCAAATATTTAAAATAAAATTTACTATAAAAAAAGGGAAAAATCATTAGATTTTTCCCTTTTTGAGCTTAAAGAATTTATAAAACCTTTTAGGAATTATTTTTTCAGAATTAATTTGTGCGTAACTAGTTTGCTACCTTTCTTTTCTGTAATAAAATAAACACCGTCAGAAAAACTTTCGATATTAATTGTGTTAATTACATCAGAAGTAACTTTTACTGTTTTGATTGTTTGTCCCAATTGATTCGTAATGTTTAAATCACTATCATGATCGGATTCAATGTTTACGATTCCTTTATTCGGATTTGGATATATTATAAATTTAGCTTTTTCTTCAAAATCAGGATTGGCTAAAGTATTTACAAGAACACATGATGATGTAACACTACATCCACCCATAGTTATTGTAACTCCATAAGAACCATTAACTGTTGGAGTAAATGATTGTCCGGTTTCTCCTGATAGGATAGTGCTTGGACATTCAAACCATTGATAAGTAGCACCAACCTGATTAGCTGTTATAGTTGCTCCAAGTAATGAAGTTGTTGAAATTATGGCTGTTGGTTCAGTAATAGTATAATTGCGAGTAGCTGTACAACCGTTGGCATCTGTTACTGTTACAG